>JAFUWM010000112.1 GCA_017483425.1 Lachnospiraceae bacterium
AGCGCTGTCTGATCTGGAGCTTGCCTATGCCATAACCATACATAAGTCACAGGGATGTGAGTATAATGCTGTCATCCTGCCACTTTTGTCGGGCCCCAGGATGCTTATGAACAGAAATCTGCTGTATACCGCGATAACAAGGGCGAAGCAAATGGTGTGTATACTCGGCTCGGGGGATACGGTAGATGCTATGATAAAAAATGAAAGAGAGGAAAAAAGATATACAGGACTTAAAAGAAGATTGCAGGAGATCAAGGATATGTGACAGGATACTGGATTTCCTGTTTCCCAGAAGATGCCCGTTTTGCGATGAAGTCGTGAAGTACGGAGATATGATATGTGACCGCTGCAGGGATAAAAAAAGATATATAGAGGGAGCATATTGCATGAAATGCGGTAAGCCCCTGCTAAGGTCAGATTCAGAATGCTGTAAGGATTGTAAGCGTACAGGACATAATTTCTTAAGGGGAAGGGCGCTTTATATATACAGCGACGAAGTCAGGGCTTCGATCACAAGGTTTAAATATCACGGACGCAGGGAATATGCCGGGTATTATGGCCGTGAAATGGCGGAGAGACTCGGATCATTCATAAAAGGGTGCGGGGCGGATTGTCTGGTTCCGGTACCTGTTTCAATGGAAAAACTCAAAAAAAGAGGATATAATCAGGCGGAGCTGATTTCAGAGCGGATATCGGCATATACAGGGATACCGACGGAAAAAGACCTGATACTCCGAATAAGAGATACTCCGCCCATGAAAGAGCTTACCCGCGCGGAGAGAATGAAAAACCTTAAAGGGGCTTTCAAAATAAACTCTCATGTTGTAAAATGTAGGAACGTGATGATAGTTGATGACATATATACGACCGGCAGCACGATAGACGCAGTTGCGGCTGCGCTGCTTAGGGCAGGGGTTAAAAATGTGTACTTCATAACCCTTGCGGCGGGAGCCCCTGTATAACGGGAAATCTTGCTGTCGTGGAGGCAGTATCAGTTGTCCTAAGGGGCGTGGCTGGTGTAAGTCGGATGAAAAATTTAGCAGAGGAGAGGGACTATGAACGTTAAGAATTGTCGCAGATGCGGAAAGATCTTCAACTATATAGGAGGACAGCCTATATGCCCTTCTTGCAGGGAAGAGATCGAAAAGAAATTTGAGGTTGTAAAAAACTACATAAGGGAAAATCCAAAGGCAAGCATACCCCAGATCTGTGAGGAATGTGAAGTGGATACAAGCCAGCTTCAGCAGTGGATCAGAGAGGAAAGGCTTGTATTCTCTGATGATTCACCCGTGGGTATACCCTGCGAGAAGTGCGGGACCATGATACATGCGGGTAAATACTGTGATAAATGTAAGGCGGAGCTTGCTAACGGGCTTAGTGCCTCAATTGCCAAGCCGGAAGCACCCAAGATCGAGCCTAAAAGGGATCCCAGAGGAAACCCTGCAATGAGGTTCCTTAAGTGAGCGACAGGATTAACGGCGAAAGAGTGATGCTTATGACACGTATGGCTTCTTTTGAGGACAATGAGGGGAAAGAAGCCATACGCATCTGTAATTATTTCAGAAGCGATTATGTCTGTCTGAATGTAGTCAGAGCGATCGTGTCTGCTACGGTTTCATATTTTTTGATACTTGGATTATACGTATATTACAATATAGATCGGCTTTTACAGGAAATATATACCATGGATCTCATGGCCACGGGGAGAAAACTCGTTACGGCATATGTGATATTTGCCGGGGCATTTGGGATAATTGCGTATATAGTTTATTCATTCAGGTATGATTGGGCCAGAAAGCACCTGAATGATTATAATTATGCTTTGAGAGAGCTGCTTAATATGCAGGAAATGGAAAGCGATGGGTAATATCTTTGAAGTAAGGGATTTGATAGAGGAGACCGTAAGCCGCTATGAAACAATTGTGAGGGCGGCAATTCGTTTTTTTCTGGCGCTTCTCGCGCTGTCAGTGGTCAATTCCCGTTTAGGATACATGGAAAGACTGGATTCCACTACCATAGTGGTTGCGGTTTCATTGCTTTGCGCCCTTTTGCCGGCGGGTATGATAGTATTCTTTTCCTCTTTGTTTATCATCCTCCACTGCTATGCGCTTTCACTTGAAGCCGCTATAGTTGTTTTGGCAGTGTTTTTGCTCATGTTCCTGCTTTATTTCAGATTCACCCCAAAGGATACCATGGCGGTACTGCTTACCCCGTTGTCCTTTGTCTTCGGCATACCGCATGTTATGCCGGTGATCTACGGCTTAAAAGGCACGCCGCTTTCGGCGCTCTCAGTAGGGTTCGGGGTGGTAGCGTATTATACGGTGGATTTCGTTTCAGATTCAGAGAAAATGATACGGGGCATGTCTGATAATACCACTGTGGAGAGGTTCAGGGCTATTTTGGACGGAGTTATGAAAAACAATGCGATGGTTGCGTATGTTATAGCGTTTGCGATAACAGTGGTGATCGTCAGCATTGTAAGAAGACTTTCCATACCGCATGCATGGACTATAGCGATAGCTGCCGGCATAGTTACGGACATGATAGCGCTTATGATGCTGTCATTAAGGATAGATGCTGATATAAATATCGGCGGGCTCTTTATAGGCTCTTTAATAGCGGCGTTGATCGCATTTGTTTATAAGCTTTTTGCTTTCAGCGTGGATTACGCAAAAACAGAAAGGGTACAATTCGAGGACGACGGGTACTACTACTATGTCAAGGCGGTTCCCAAGATCAAGTCCAGAAGGAGAAGATCAAAACGTTCGTATGAACCGGATGAAGATTGAATGAAATGCAGGAGATTATTTCTCAGATCGGAAATTTCATAAGCTTTGAATCCATACCAGTTATGGGACTGACCGATTATGTGGAGATCCTCATAATCGCTTTTGTTGTATATGAGGTTATGGTATGGATCAGAGATACAAGGGCATGGTCACTTATGCGGGGCATAGTAGTTATCGTAGCCTTTGTTTTGCTTGCGTATCTGTTCCAGATGACTACAATACTCTGGCTTGTAAGAAATGGCCTGAGTGTATTGTTGATGGCGGTTTTGATAATCTTCCAGCCTGAGTTGAGACGTGCGCTTGATTATCTGGGAAGGAAGAATTTCATTGCCTCATTGTTCACATTTAACGGCTCCAATGTAAACGAGAGGTTTTCCGATAAAACCATGAATGAGATAATAAAGGCCTGCTATGAGATGGGCAGGGCAAGGACAGGAGCCCTCATAGTCATGAGACAGAGCGATCCGCTGACGGAATATATACGTACAGGCATAGAGGTTGACGCTGTCGTGACAAGCCAGCTTCTTATAAATATATTTGAGCATAATACACCGCTGCATGACGGAGCAGTGATAGTCGAGGGAGACAGGGTTGTATCGGCAACCTGCTATCTGCCGCTTTCTGATAATATGGAGCTTTCAAAGGAGCTTGGCACAAGACACCGCGCAGGTGTGGGCATATCGGAGGCAACGGATTCGCTTACGATCATCGTATCCGAGGAAACGGGACGGGTATCTGTGGCGCAGGGCGGCGAGCTCACGAGAAACGTCGATCAGGACACCCTGAGGGATGAGCTCACAAAGCTGCAGAATAAGACCGTTATCGAGAAGAAAGGCGTTATAAAGGGGAGGAGCGCGAAATGAAGAAAACGCTTAAAAATATCCTCCATCTGTTTACAAATAACATCGGTATCAAGATATTGGCTCTGCTCCTTTCGGTCATGATCTGGCTGGTGGTCGTGAGTATAGATAATCCTGTAAAGGATCAGAACTTCACCCAGATACCGGTAACTGTGCTGAACGGAGATGTATTTGAGGCATCCGGTCAGGCCTATGAGCTTGCCGATTCGTCAAGCACGGTGACGGTCACGGCGCGTGCCGAGAGATCTGTTTTGTCACAGCTTTCAAGAGACGATTTCTCCGCGACCATAGACATGAATAACTACGCGAATGGCAGAGTGCCCATATCGGTCAAGGCAAACCGCCTGTCGGACAAGATCGTGAGCCTTACTCCCCGGACCGCATATGCGACCGTGGATGTGGAAGAGCTGGGTACGAAGCAGTTTTCCATAGATTATGAGATAACGGGAGAACCGGCGGAAGGGTATTCGGTCGGAGAAGTAAACCTTGCCAGCAATGTTGTGCGGGTACAGGGACCCGAATCGGTGGTTGAGACTATCGACAGGGCTGTAGTACGGGTATCGGTGCAGGGAATGACAAGGGATATGAGGACAGAGACCCCGATCATATTTATCGATCGGAACGGTGAGGATATGGACAGCAGCAGGCTGGAGCTTTCAAGGACGAGTATCTCTGTTACGGTTGAGATATGGGAGGACAGGGAAGTACCTGTCTCATACAGCTATACCGGTATACCGGCGGAGGGATTCGCTACAACGGGCAATCTTACAGCTACTATAAATACAGTGAGTCTGAGCGGAGACGCGGATGCCCTGTCGGGCGTGGGTTCCATTACAGTTCCGTCAGACGAGATAGATATAACCGGAGCTACGGAGAACTATACCACGGTCATAGACGTAGCCGCCTATCTGCCGTCCGGCACAAGCCTTGCGGATAAGGATATGGATACTCATTCAACTGTTACGGTCGAAATAGTAGCTATGAACCTGATGAATGTGGAAGTACCGGTTTCAAATATCACGATTGACAATGTTCCGGAAGGTTTTGCGGCGGAGATAGGAAGCGGAGCGACGTCTGTCGTCACAAGTATCAGGGGACTGCCGGAGGTTTTGGCTACGGTTGACGGCTCCATGCTTACCGGGCATATAGACATGGCTGACGTAAAAGTTAAGAACGGCATAGACGAATGGGTTACCGGTCTGTATGACGCGGATGTGACCTTTGCCTATCCGGAAGGCGTATACAGCAGCGGAGTAGTAGCTACAACCACTGTGTTTTTACAGCCTGAAATGGGAATACCTGCCGGAGAGATTGAGAGTCCGGTTGAAACGGACACAGCGAATGAGATAACCGGAAACGATGAATCGATTGGAGATTAAGTAAATGGCAAGGATGTTTGGAACTGACGGGGTAAGAGGGGTTGCCAATACGGAACTGACACCTTATCTTGCGATGCAGCTTGGGGCGGCGGGCGCTACGGTGCTTGCGAATGAACGCTCCTACAGACCGACTATAATGGTTGGGTGCGATACGAGGATATCCGGGGATATGCTTGCGAACGCGCTTATGGCGGGCATCTGCTCGGTGGGGGCAAATGCCGTGTATGTAGGTGTCGTGCCGACACCGGCAGTAGCATATCTCGCAAATAAATATAAGGTAGACGCGGGCGTGGTCATATCGGCATCCCATAATCCCGTGGAGTTTAACGGTATAAAATTCTTTAACGGAGATGGTTATAAGCTGTCTGACGAACTCGAGGATCAGATAGAAGAGCTGATAAAAAACAACCTGAAGGATGTGCCGAGGCCTAACGGATCCCGCGTAGGCAAGATCAAATACCGGACCGACGCAAGAGAGGAATATATCAATCATTCCAAAAAACAGGTAGACACCGATCTCAGGGGAATGAAGATTGTCGTGGACTGCGCCGAAGGAGCGTCGTATTATACGTCAATAGAGACCTTGAGAGATCTGGGAGCTGATGTCATAGCGATCCATAACAATCCAGATGGCACCAATATAAACGCAAACTGCGGTTCCACTCATATGGAAGAGCTTTGCGCAAGGGTCGTCATGGAAAAGGCGGATCTTGGGCTTGCTTTTGACGGGGATGCGGACAGACTCCTTGCGGCTGATGAGAACGGGAAAATGGTGAACGGCGACGAGATAATGGCTATCGTCGGAAATTACATGAAATCTCAGGAAACCCTCGCAAACGACACGATAGTCGTCACTGTGATGACAAACCTTGGCTTTAAGCTGATGTGTGAGGAGCAGGGCATACATATAGAGCAGACAAAAGTCGGAGACAGATATGTATTAGAGCGTATGAGAGAGATAGGAGCGAATCTCGGCGGTGAGCAGAGTGGTCATATCATATTCCTCGATCAGAATACGACCGGAGACGGACTGCTCTCGGCTCTTCATCTTTTAGAGGTCGTCAAGAAGACCGGAAAGAAGCTCTCGGAGTTGAAGCAGGTAATGGAGGTGCTGCCGCAGTCGCTTAAAAACGCAAGGGTACCCAGCCACAAGAAAGAGGCGTATATGGAGTATCCCGAGATAGTCGAGGCCATAGAAGCCCTTGAGAAAAAGTATAACGGCGAAGGCAGGGTTCTCATCCGTCCTTCGGGTACGGAGCCGCTGGTCAGGGTCATGATAGAAGGCAGGGATCAGGCGGAGATCGACAAGGACGCAAAAGATCTTGCCGAGCTCATAGAGCAGACAGTACTTTAATTTAGGTATTTGAATAATTTATGCATATTTGATATATTATTAAAAGCAGTATTTTTGGAGCGGAAAAATGGTTTCACAGAAAGTTACAATAAAAAACCCCACAGGGCTACATCTTCGTCCCGCAGGCATCCTATGTAAAGAGGCAATGCAGTACAAATCTCTGATCACATTTAAATTCAGGGAGAACACGGCCAATGCAAAGAGCGTACTATCGGTGCTCGGAGCCTGTGTAAAATGCGGAGACGAGATAGAGATATTCTGCGAGGGAGAGGACGAGGAAACGGCGTTAAGAGCTCTGATAAAGGCTATAGAAGCCGGCCTCGGAGAGTAGAACCTCATCAGATCATGAAGCAGAGTCTCTCTGAAAGGTTTTCAGGGGGACTTTTTTTATCGCAGGGCTCGATCATAACAGGAGGAAATAGAAAATGCTGAATTATAAAAGATACAGGAGAAATCCCGTCATAGACTATCCTGACAGGAAATGGCCGGACAGGCAGATTGAAAAGGCTCCCACATGGGTTTCCGTAGATCTGAGGGACGGCAATCAGGCACTGGTAGAACCGATGATCGTATCTGAGAAGATAGAGATGTTTAATGAGCTCGTAAAGCTCGGCTTTAAGGAGATCGAGATAGGATTTCCCGCGGCGAGCCAGATTGAGTTTGATTTCCTGCGGGAGCTTGTCGATAAAAAGCTGATCCCGGATGACGTGACAGTGCAGGTATTGTCACAGTGCAGGGAAAACCTTATAGACAGAACCTTTGAGTCTATCGAGGGCATCCCCAGAGCCATAGTCCATATCTATAATTCCACCTCTACGCTTCAGAGGGATGTCGTCTTTAACATGAGCAAGGACGAGATTAAGCAGCTTGCCGTGGACGGGACACTGATGGTAAAGGAGAGGGCGGAGAAATTTCCGGGAGATATAATCCTTGAGTATTCTCCCGAGAGCTTTACCGGGACAGAGCCGGAGTATGCCTGTGAGGTGTGTAACGCGGTAACTGAAGCCTGGGGCGCGACACCGGATAATAAGGTCATAATAAACCTTCCCGCGACTGTCGAGATGACTACCCCGAATGTCTATGCCGACATCATAGAATGGGAAAACGCGCATCTTGAGCGCAGGGATTCCGTCATACTCTCCATACATCCTCATAATGACAGGGGGACGGGCGTAGCGGCTACGGAGCTTGCGATCCTCGCGGGAGCCGAGCGGGTAGAGGGGACGCTTTTCGGAAACGGTGAGAGAACCGGAAACGTCGATGTGCTGAATATTGCGTACAATATGTTCTCCCAGGGCATAGATCCCAAGCTCAATATAGAGAATATAAACGAGATTATCGATATGTACGAAAGATGCACCAAGATGAAAATAGACCCGAGGCATCCCTACGCCGGAAAGCTTGTATTCACGGCTTTTTCCGGATCGCATCAGGATGCGATATCAAAGGGCGTCAAGGCCATGATGGAGCGGCATCCCGATACATGGGAGGTTCCGTACCTTCCGATAGATCCGGCGGACATCGGCAGGGAGTACGAGCCGATAGTACGCATAAATTCCCAGTCGGGCAAGGGCGGAGTGGCATTCATCATGGACTCCTATTTTGGCTTCAAGTTACCTAAGGGCATGCATAAGGAATTTGCGAACGTGATTCAGGCGATATCAGAAAAACAAGGCGAGGTGGCGCCGAAAGAAGTCATGGATACTTTCCGCAGCACCTATCTCGACAAGAAGGAACCGATACATTTCCGCAAGCTGCAGGTGGTCGATCTCTCCGATGAGTCAGACACAGAGTTTGACACACAGGTAACGGTGACGTATACGGATCACGGTATCGAGAAGAAGTTCGAGGCAGCGGGCAACGGTCCTATTGACGCGGTAAAACGCGGACTCTCCGCGGAGCTTGGCATCAATATAAAGATCATCGATTACGAGGAGCATGCGCTGACCGGAGGATCAAACGCGCAGGCAGCGGCATACATCCATATGCTGTCAGTGGACGATAATAAGATAACCTACGGCGTAGGCGTATCCTCAAATATCACGAGGGCTTCGGTGCGGGCTATATTCTCAGCCGTCAACCGTCTCTTCGGTGACAGATTTGACGCGGAGCATTCCCGCCAGAATCAGTAATAATATCACGAAGAAATAAGTCGTGAAACAAACCGGGAAATAATACTTAAAGTAAGAGGCCGGAGCCAGTACAAAGACGATAGTGAAATGAGCGAAAAGACAGAGGGAGAGCATGACAAAAAATGCTCTCTCTTTTATTTTGCAGAGGCTCCAGATAAACATGATCACAAGCAGTATCATGGGAATGTACAGATTATACGATATCATCTTTACTATACTCACGATAAAAGAGGCTGCCACAAAGCCCAGAACCGGATCGTATACCGTTGCGGCATAATCAAAGGAGCCCCATTTCGTGCGCATTAATACGTCGGGATTATGCGCCATCAGCTCCTGCACTCCCTCCACGAAAGCAAGGTAATCCTCATCTGACGCCTCCGGCCTCCTGCCGTCATACCCCTCATAATACAGGATAAGAGAGTCCTCGTAGTTTATATCTCCGAGGTAGTCATTTATAGCTGCAATGGTTTCCACATCCAGATAACGGTCAACCTTTTCCCATGAAGCCGCGTTTGCTTCATCCGAAAGATCCAGACCGTTACGGTACAGATTTGTGACGGTATATGCGTAGAAAGGCAGCATCCGGTTCGTGGCCTGGTCTCCCATACGGGAGGGTATGAGGCCGTACTGCGGTATCGCTACGATATACTGTATCAGAAAGGAGATAATGACCAGCTTTATTATGTTTAAGGCCGCTTTTTCTCTCGCGCTATATATCGATGGATAGCATATGAGCATAAGTATGAGGCCAAAAACCGCCAGATAGATCCCCTCGGTTCTCCACTGCGTTAGAATCGCCATGAGGAAAAGGAGTGGGACAGAACGCTTCCAGGTGAAAGGAATGCCCTCCAGCCTATCCATGAACAGGGTATACATGAAAACAATATACAGAAAGATATATACCGGTATCCTGTGAGCCGATGTCGTGTAGGCCAGTATGGGAGGGAGGAAAAAGGCAATATAGATAAAATATGCCCGCTTTTTTTCTCCCAGACAGCGCCTAAGCCTTGCTACCGCATAACCGGCCGTAAGGCACTGTATGATCACCTTTATGATGATCGGTCCGAGCCATGACGGGATCAGCATCATGGATATGATGTAATACCATGTGGTTATATAATAAAACCACGTATAATCCGCCAGATTTGACGCTTCGGAAAAGATCAGCGCCTCGTCATTTGAGAGGAAGCCCTCGGGGAGCTTAAAGATAAGCACGGCGATCAAAGGTATGAAATAGATAAAAGCGTATTTCAATATCTGCCATTCAAGCGAAGTCCTGTCCGTAAAGGCCCGCATCACAAACGATGCCGCGATAAATACGGCTGCAAACATCAGTATCTTACAGGGTATATAATTATGCGCCATGGACAGGGGAGCCACTGCAAACGTGCTTCTGTCGTAAAAAAGTGAAGCTATAGTCCAAACCAAAGCGGCTGCTGTGGGGACGATTTTTCTTAAATGTTTAGAATCCATTGTATTATGAGCCTTAAACTGTGGTAATATTATATCATATACAATGGCAGGCGCATATTATTGTTGTTTTACACGGCTGGGAAATCAAAACCAGCCAAAGGGCTGGTTTTGTTA
>JAFUWM010000113.1 GCA_017483425.1 Lachnospiraceae bacterium
CGAGGAAGAGCTTTATATTGAGCTTTCCGCGGAGGAGGAGAGGTACAGGCTTGCCTTTGAAGGCTCGCATGATGTGATCTTTGATTATGTCTATGATACGGACAGGGTTACGTACTACGGTTCTATTGCCCATAAGGACGCGGATAATTCCGTGGAAATGAAAGTAAACAATGCTTTTGAGAAGCTTTCAGGCGGGGAGATCGTACACAGTGATGACATAGGGGATGTCATAAGCCTTTTGAACGGAGAGAAAGATGAGCCGCTGAATGTACGCCTTTGTTCCCCTGAACCCGGTGAATATACATGGATAAGGATAGAGGGAAGAGTAGTAAAGAAGGGTGAGAAAAAGATCAGGGTGGTCGGCAAGATATCCGATATTACCGAGGAGAAGAAAAAAGAGGAGAACTTCCTTGAGACTGCGGAAAAGGATCCGGCCACGGGCTTCTTTACATGGGATATAGGGGAGCAGCTTATAGAAAGGCTTACAGGGGCAGGGCATGATAAGCTCTATTATCTGTTTTTCAAAGTGCTGAACCTTGATGATATAACCGAAAACTACGGAAGCTTTTTCACGGATGCCATAATATCAAGGATAGCGGAGACATCCAAAGCGGTGCTTACGCCGGAGGATTATCTTTTCAGGCTTAATACTAATACTTTTATAGCCATAATCACCGATACCGATGAGGATCTGCTGAACATGATGCATTCAAGCCTTGAGCATTCTCTTGAGCATATCTATACAGGAGACGAAGAGGTCGGAGGGCTTGATTACATAGTCAGGTTCATATCGGATAAGGATGAGCTCTTAGGCTTTATTAAGGGCGAAGAATCATCTGTTATAGAGCCGGTGAAAAAGAGCGGAAATCTGGACTATGACACGGTCAGCTTTACTTTCAATATCCTTGAGCATTCGAGAAATTTCCAGACCTCGATGATGCTGCTCCTTGAGCATATAGCAAACCAGTTTAATATCGTCAATATCCATATCATGGAAAAG
This sequence comes from Lachnospiraceae bacterium, assembly GCA_017483425.1. Taxonomy (GTDB): domain Bacteria; phylum Bacillota; class Clostridia; order Lachnospirales; family Lachnospiraceae; genus NK4A144. Next base: position 1,001 of record JAFUWM010000113.1, read on the forward strand.
GACGACACCCCCGGACTTGAGATCTGCCTGTATGATTTCAGCTCAGTACCCGGAGGCAGCAGGTATAATCCGGGAGACCGCAGGGAGAGCGATACGACAGAGCTGCAGATGACCTATGACATACTGTCAAACAGGGAATATGTCATAATGAACAGCTCGTTCCTCGCAAATTACAGCAATGACACGAGAGAAAGGATAACAAACGAGCATACTTCCCATTTCATAATACCTATCCTGTCCGCCGGAGAGTTGTACGGAACTGTAGACTATGAGCATTTGAACCTTGACTATGAGTGGCCTGAGAGAACAATAAATACCTTAGTCGAAGTTACAAGGTGTATGTCAACTTATCTGCTTCGTGACAGGGCGGATTCTGCAAGCAAGGCAAAGAGTGATTTCCTTGCATCCGTATCCCATGAGATCAGGACACCGCTCAATGCCATATCAGGTTTCTCGGAGCTCATGCTAGCAAGAGAGGAGCTTGATTCGGAATCAAGAAGATTCGCGACCGGTATCAAGGGCTCTGCGGACAATCTGCTCGCGATAATAAGCGGAATACTTGATTTCTCAAAGATAGAATCGGGCAAGATAGAGATAGTCAATGAGGCGTTCAGGCTATCGGATATGGTATCCGATCTTTACCGCATGACCGTGATAAGCGTAAGGGACAAGGGCATTGATTATAACGTAAGCTTTGACGGCAAGGTGCCGGACGGACTTATCGGTGATGAGCAGAGGCTTAAGCAGGTAATGCTGAACCTTGTGAGTAACGCTATTAAGTTTACTACTGACGGCCAGATCGATGTCACGATCTCCTTTATTCCGGGAGAAGCGAATAATAAAGGAATACTGACAGTATCTGTAAGAGACACTGGAGCCGGGATCAAGGACGAGGATATCGGACTTATATTTGAATCTTTCCAGTACGGGGATAATGCGAGAAATAAATCCACAAAGGGCGTGGGTCTCGGACTTACGATCTGCAGGGATCTGCTGCATATGATGAAGGGCGATATCACCTGCGAATCCACTTATGGCTCAGGCTCGGTATTCAGATTTAATGTGCCGGTAGAGGTGTTTGATGATTCTCCCGCGGAGTTTGATGACGGCTTTGCGGAGACCAAGCCGGAGGAGATATTCCATCTTCCTTTCATCTGTCCGAGAGCCAAGGTTTTGATAGTTGATGACAACAAGGTGAATCTTGATGTCGCAAAAGGTCTCATAGGGCAGTACCATCCGCAGATCACGACGGCGATGTCCGGTGACGAAGCCCTGAATATCTATTTCAGCGAGCATGATTTCGACATTATATTCATGGATCATATGATGCCGAAGATGGACGGTATAGAGTGTGTCAATCAGCTGAGAAGACTCAATGTCGAGGGCGCGGCGGATGTTCAGGTAGTCGCGCTTACCGCTAACGCGGTCAAGGGAGCAAGGAAGCTTTTCTTATCATCCGGTTTGGACGATTATATTTCAAAGCCCATAAAGCTCACTACGCTTGCTGAAGTCATGTCAAGGTGGATACCGGATAAGTATAAGGAAACGCCCATATGGGATAAATCATGGGAGGATCCTTCC
>JAFUWM010000114.1 GCA_017483425.1 Lachnospiraceae bacterium
ACAGGCAACGGGATCATAGCGTAATGTATAGGATTTGCCTTGACAGACAGCGTATCTCCCGTCCTCGTCTGATCGAGCTTTGAAAGGGCACCTATATCTCCCGCGTGAAGCTCTCCTATCTCCGAAGCCTTGCCGCCGCACATGGTATAGAGCTTTGCAACCTTTATCTCCTGATCCCTTGAATCGTTGTAGAGAACATCCCCGGCCTTGATAACACCGGACGCTACCTTGATGATGCTGTACTTTCCGATATAAGGGTCAACGATCGTCTTCCATACAAAAGCAGATTTAGCCTTACTGAAATCATAATCCGCCTCGAAGACTTCGGAGGTCTTGGTGCTGATTCCCGCGAACTTCCTGCCCTGAGGCGAAGGAAGGTACTTCACTATATCGTCAAGCAGTGTGAATATGCCCTGCACGAGAGTATTTGATCCGCAGCAGAGAGGAACTATAGTTCCGTCGCATACCGACATATGAAGCGCGGCCCTTATCTCGTCATCGGAGAAAGTCTCTCCTCCGAAATACCTCTCCATGAAGTCCTCTGAGGTCTCTGCAACCGCCTCCATGAGAGACTCCCTGTAGGTCGTGAGATACTCTGTCAGATAATCGGGAATATCACACTCCTCCGCCTTGTTCTGGGCATTCCATTTGAAGCCTTTCTCGGAGACTACATTAACATATCCGACGAATTTTTCATTCTCTCTTATCGGGAAATTGAACGGAGCTATCTTCTTTCCGTAAAGCTCTGTGAGCTCCTCGAGTATATTCTTGTATGACGCGTCATCAACGTCCATGTTTGATATGAAGAAGTATCTGGGAATATTGTACTTCTCACAGAGATCCCATGCTTTCTTCGTTCCGGGCTCCACGCCAGCCTTACCGTTTATAACGATGATGGCCGATGCCGCCGCGGAAAGAGCCTCCTCTACTTCTCCCACGAAATCAAAGAATCCGGGAGTGTCAAAGATGTTTATCTTGGTATCTTCCCATTCAAGGGGAACCACAGATGTCGAAATGGAGAATTTCCTCTTCTGCTCCTCTTTGTCAAAGTCGCTTATGGTATTTCCGTCATCGACCTTGCCGAGTCTTGTGGTAAGTCCCGAAAGCAGCGCCATAGCTTCTACAAGGCTTGTTTTTCCGGCTCCGCCGTGTCCAAGGATAGCCACGTTACGAATCTTGTCAGTTGTGTAGACCTTCATTTGCAAATCCTCCATAAATAATGATTTTGATCAGATGCTTTCCAGCACCATTGTTATATTTTACCAAAATCCGCTTCCATACACAACATTTTATTGTGAGATTGTAACAACTCATCAGGAGTTTTGTCGGGAAAATTATATCATGATATTGTTTATTATATTAAATTATAGTATATTATATAAATAAATATTGATTTATAAAAGCTTTAATTAATTGAAGGATTGGAGATCGACTGATATGCCACAAAAAAACCCATATGCGATCAGCTTCGGACGGATTCCAAATCAATACATAAGCCGGGATGTCCTTATTGACGACATAACAGAGGAGCTTAACAGTGACATCGTCACTGAACAGGCTTTTAAACTCACAGGTATCAGAGGAACAGGGAAAACAGTTACCCTTACAGCGTTGGAGAAAGAGCTTAAAAACGATGACAGGTGGATAATCGTAAACCTTAGATCTAATTCTGAAATAACAAACGATCTACTGGCTAATCTATACAGCGACGTGCCCTTTCTGACAAAATTTGTGGATGCAAGTCTCAATTTGTCCGCTTTCGGAATAGGTCTTAATCTCACAAACAGAAGTCCCGTTGCGAGTATAGACTCAGCATTAAAGCAGATATTATCAGAGATAAAAAAAAGAGGGAAAAGAGTTCTTATCGCTATTGATGAAGCAAGAAAAACTGATGCAATGGTTGATTTTATACAGGAATTTCAGATACTGATAAGAGAGGAATATCCTGTTTATCTTATAATCGCCGGCTTATATGAAGATATAGAAAGCATAGAGAACACAGACGGCTTGACATTTTTCCTTAGGGCAGCAAAATATGAAATGAAACCTTTGAATATCAAAGTAATACAGGAGGACTATAAAGAAACCTTGAAGCTGTCTGATGAAAAAGCAAGTGAACTCGCAAAGATGACTAAGGGCTACGCTTTTGCTTATCAGGTCTTTGGAAAGTATATGTGGGAATCACATAATAAGGAAATCTCATCAATAGTTTTAGCCAAAGTAGATGATGCCCTTTCTGAGAAAGTATATGATAAAATATGGAGTGAACTTACACAAAAAGATAAATGGTTTCTTGGTTTTATTGTCAGAAAGGATAAAATGTCTGCCAGCGAATTGCTTGAAATGACAAAGAAAAAGCACAATGAATGGAGTGTACCAAGGAAACATCTTGTAGATAAGGGGATAATAGACGGGTCAGTTCGCGGAACCATAACTCTGAAATTGCCAAGATTTAAGGAATATGTTGAAAATCAATCTCAGGAGATATAAGTTATTATGAAATTCGGATTTGTCAGTTTAGGACTTATAGGTGGATCTATAGCAATGTCTTTAAGGGATAAATATCCCGAGGCCAAAATAGTGGCATACAACAGATCAAGGGAGCCATTAGTTCAGGCTCTTAAGGGCGGAATCATAAATATTGCAACGAGTGAGATAGATGAGAGCTTCGTGGACTGTGACTATATTTTCCTGTGCGCCCCGGTACAGACTAATATCTCATTTATCAAAAAACTGAAACCATATCTTAAAGGAAAAACCATCCTTACGGATGTCGGCTCCACCAAGGAAAATATCCATAAGGCTGTATTGGAGACGATCCCGAATGTGCGTTTTATCGGCGGACATCCAATGGCAGGCAAGGAGAAATCCTCTTATTTTAATGCTTCAAAAGAGCTGATAAGGGACTGCTATTATTTTATAACCCCTTCAAAAGCCGCAACTGACATTGATATAAACGGATTTGAAGAGCTTATCCGGTCTCTGGGATGCAATCCGATAACAGTCGAGCCTGAAAAGCATGATTTTATAGTCGGTGCGATATCCCACGTGCCGCACATGGCGGCATATATGCTGGTGAAGCTTGTGGAGGACGAGGATACACCTGAGAAATACATGCGCGTTACCGCAGCCGGAGGCTTCAAAGATATAACAAGAGTTGCATCATCCGATCCTACGATGTGGTCCGAGATCTGTCTTGCTAATAGAGACAATCTCGTCACCTTAATGGATGAGTATATTGACAAGCTGAAAGATTGCAGGGAATTGATAGCCGATGGCAAAACCGATGCCTTGTATGAGCTTTTCAAAGAGGCAAGGGACTACAGGAATTCAATGATCGGTTAGGAAACAGATGATGAAGATAAGCAAAGCATCGGGTCTTAATGGAAACATTACGGTTCCCGGAGACAAGTCAATATCGCATCGCTCGGTGATGCTGGGAGCAATAGCCGATGGAACAACACATGTGTCGGGGTTCTTAAATGGGGCTGACTGCACATCAACTATAAACTGCTTCCGTGAGATGGGAGTTGATATAGAATACGACGGCGGTACGGACGTTGTAGTGCATGGCGTCGGACTGCACGGACTCAAGGCTCCTGACCATATGCTTGATTGCGGTAACTCGGGCACTACCACGAGAATGATCTCGGGGATACTTACGGGTCAGGATTTTGTATCGGAACTCACCGGTGACGCATCCATCAGGCGGCGGCCTATGAAACGCATCATGACCCCTCTTAGGGAAATGGGTGCTGACATCATATCAATCAAGGACAATGACTGCGCCCCTCTGAGGATAAGTCCGTCAAAGCTTCACGGCATAAGCTATGCTTCACCGGTAGCATCGGCACAGGTTAAGTCGGCGATACTTTTGACCGGACTTTATGCAGAGGGTGATACTACCGTTAC
>JAFUWM010000115.1 GCA_017483425.1 Lachnospiraceae bacterium
GAGGAGATACTCAGGGAATATGACGCAGTGATCCTTGCCTGCGGAGCGAAACAGGCAAGAGGACTTAAAGGGGCGGATACTGAGGCTATAAAGGGTATTTATTATGCTGTAGACTTCCTAAAGAGTACTACAAGATCGCTTCTTGACAGAGAGGAGGAGATATCCGGGCGAAGCGCAGAGGATTTCATGAAGGGCAGGGATTTTATATCGGCAAAGGGAAAGAATGTGGTAGTCGTAGGCGGAGGAGATACGGGAAATGATTGTATCGGCACGGTCATACGGCACGGCTGCAAGTCGGTCACGGCTCTTGAGATGATGCCGGAGCCTCCCGTGGACAGGGCTGCTGGCAATCCATGGCCCGAATGGCCAAAGATATTAAAGACCGATTACGGACATGAAGAAGCGATCGCTCTTTTCGGACATGATCCAAGGATATATGAGACTACTGTCAAAGAGTATATTACAGACAAAAAAGGGAATCTTAAAAAGATAGTGACTTCAACAGTAAGATTCCATGGACGGGATATGGAATTGATTGCAGGCTCGGAGCAGGAGATACCCTGTGACCTGCTCCTTATCGCTGCCGGATTTACCGGATGTGAGAGGTATGTTCCCGAGGCGTTCGGCGTGGAGCTTAATGAGCGTGGAGTCGTAAAGACTGGAGAGGGAGCTTATCATACCTCAAAACCCGGCATCTTCACCGCGGGTGATATGCACAGGGGACAGTCGCTTGTGGTATGGGCCATAGCAGAGGGAAGATCATGCGCAGCAGAGGTTGATAGCTATCTAATGGGCTATACAAATATACGCGTTTCGTAGGTTCTGCAACCACCCTATAACCATTCCTGCGATAATTGCAAACAGTGAGAGCATCGGTTAAAATGTTTTTATTATTACAGATAAGGGATGGACGTATGGGCATATATCTTAATCCGGGAAATGAAGTGTTTAGAAGAGTGGTGTCGGCTGATATCTATGTGGATAAGTCAATGCTTCTTGATGCGACAAATAAAATGCTGGATTCCGCGAATAATTACATATGTATGTCAAGACCAAGACGTTTCGGCAAGACGGTCACCGGGAATATGATAGCTGCTTATTATTCAAAGGGATGTGATTCAAGGGAGCTTTTTTCAGGATTAAAAATATCAAAAACGGCTGATTACGAAGAACATCTCAACAGGCACAATGTTATAAAGGTTGATGTAAACAGTGAGTTTCAAAACATATCCAACAAGGCGGAATTAATCCGAAAGCTTACAGATAAGATAAATGATGAAATAAGACAAGAATATGGTAATATAACCCTTGACTCTGATGATACTCTGGCAGAAGCAATAATGAAGGTATACTCGGCTACCGGAGATACCTTTATCATATTGCTTGATGAATATGACGTGCTTGTCAGGGAACAGGTTTCAGATAACCTTTTTAATGAGTTTCTCGGTTTCTTAAACGGTCTGTTTAAGAGTGATACGCTTCGTCCGGCAATTTCCCTTGCTTACATAACAGGGATTCTCCCTGTGGTGCGTGACAAGGTCCAAAGCAAGCTTAATAATTTCCGCGAATATACTTTCCTGAATGCCGGCAGGTTTGCTGAGTTTGTCGGATTCACTTCAGATGAAGTCGAGGAACTGTGTGAGAAGTATTCTGTTGATTACGAGGAATGCAGGCATTGGTACGATGGATATTCGCAAAACGGCTATGAGATATACAATCCCGAATCCGTTGTCATGTGTATTGAAGAGAGAGGATTTGACGGATACTGGGGCAGGACTTCCACATATGCTGCTATAGCGGACAGGATAAGACAGAACTTTAAGGGTACCAAAGAGGATATTATCAGGATGCTTGCCGGGGAGAGCGTGGATGTAAACGTGACAAGGTATATGAACACCATGGATTCCTTTAATTCAAGGAGTGATGTGTTCACATATCTGATACACCTTGGGTATCTGGCTTATGACAATAAGGATAAGACCTGTCGGATACCCAACAGGGAGGTACGGCAGGAATGGTTTAATGCCATAGAGGACATAGAAGATTATAACGTTACAAACGAAATAATCGAGTCATCAAAGGAGCTGCTTAACATGACGATAGCACTTGATGGGGAAGCCGTGTCCAGAGCGCTTGATATTTCACATATTCATGTATCGTCGAACCGCAGCTATAACAATGAGGATGTACTGCAGAGTGCGATCTATCTGGCATATATCTATGCACTGAATAAATACACCATAATAAAAGAAATGACAACAGGCAAGGGCTTTGCTGATGTGGTATTTATACCCTATGTTCCCGATATGCCGGCTATGGTCATAGAGTTAAAACATAATAAATCATCTGAGAGTGCGTTAAGGCAGATAAAAGAAAAGCAGTATTTTGATTCCCTCTCCAACTATTCAGGCAGGTTACTCCTTGTCGGGATCAATTATGACGAGGATAAGAAGACCCATGTCTGTCAGATTGAAAAATGGGAAAAGTGATGTAAGCGGAGGTAGCGTATGGATTTGAAACAGGCCGTGGAAAC
>JAFUWM010000116.1 GCA_017483425.1 Lachnospiraceae bacterium
GATATCCCACATCCGAATATATCTCCGCGAGCAGACGGATCATGTACATATTTCCGTCACGTACAGCCTCGGACAATTCCTTCCAATACCTCGAAACAGTGTTTATTTCCGCATCAGGTATATGTATCTTTCTGGAAAGCTCCAGACAGGCTGCTATATCCGAAAGCTCGTCATACCGCCTAAACACATCATCCAGCTTTTCCTTTGAAACGGAGTAAAGAAGCGGCAGATACAGAACATTATCCATGGGCACAGTCTGATTTGTATCTACATAGCTTTTGATGAGTTCGACTATGGCATCATTTGTCTTTATCGTTTCAAACAGATCCGTAATCTTCCTCGTAAGCTCATTGATATCCGCCGCAGGCATACCGGCTTCGATAAGCATCAGCTTCTCTTCATACAGATTGAAAATATCTACGACCTGATCCGCTACAAACCAGCGGTACCTCCTGTCAAAGTATGTCTTGTGATCCATGACCGCCTTATGCTCCACGGGCATGTGATGTCCCTGCTTCCACATCAGGCTGTCAATGTAATCCAGACAGGCTTCAGAGATCGCCTCAAATTCATTGTAATAGCTCTCAAATTCATCATACAGCCGCAGCTCGATAAGTGAGGCCAGATAGAACTCACGCTCCTCTACATTATCTATCCTTTTGCCCTTAAGCGAATTCCTGATCTTTTCATATTCTCCCTGCTCATAGTAAACGAGCATCTCAAGATACCTCGCCTTGGGAATCCCCGCGTATTTCATGGCTCCCACAACCTCAAGAGCCTCACTGTATTTCATATTGGAAAACTGCTTGTCAAAAGCTGTCTCGTACTGTCTTCTATCCATTTTTATCCCTTTACTGTCCGGTATCGTGTTTATTGTGTTATCACACGCCAGGCCTCTGTCAGTCTGTCAAGGCTCCACGCCGCATTCGCGGGACTTGTGGATGGCAGGCAGACCGCCGGTATCTCAATGTCGCCCGCGATATGCTTTCTGTAGAGCTTCTCCGCTGTCCTGCCGTTCAGATAGATCGCCCTTATTCGTGCCTTGTCCAGTATAAATGATAAGTCGTTCGCTGTCACATTTTTTATGCTTGTATCTGACGACCCCCGGATCTCGCAGGAGGCTATCACATCCCATACGGCGATATGATTCCTGAGAAGGAAGTCCCTGCGCTCCGGCACGGTCGCGGGAGTCTGCTCGTCATACAGCGCAGCGACCACTTTCCAGAAACGGTTCTGAGGATGACCGTAAAAATATCCGGTTTCCCTTGATTTAACCGAAGGAAAGCTGCCGAGGATCAATATCTCCGAGTTCTCATCATATGTTGGGGGAATCGGATGCGCCAGCAAACCCGCTACCCCGCCCTTTATCCGAGGATCTTTGCCGCGTAGGAGCAGGTCGGAATAATCGCCTTCTTTTGACGCTCGGCTTCTTCTACGATCTTATAAACCAGACGCTTCGCAATTCCTTTATTGCCGTATGCCGGCCGGACCTCTGTATGATAGATCACGCAGCCGTCCGGCGTCTCCTGAAAATCACACTCCCTGATCCTGCTCTCCCCGTCATATGCGACACTCCGGCAGTTTGATTCATCATATTCCACCCTGATATCATGCTTGTATACGCAGCTCAGCGCACCGCTCGGACACTCATCTATCGCCTGCCACACCTCAGCCGTATCCGCCTCTCCTAGATCGATCCACGGCCTCCGCATGGGAGAAAAAGCTTTCGGACTGCCTTCCACGCATTTATGCGCATGCCTGCACTTCTCCGAATCCCAAAATACCGCTATGTCATCATTTTCATATGTTCTGTGCATATTATCCGGCTCCCTACAATAAATGCGGATCACTCCGCTTCACATTTGCAATAAAGAAAGTATACACAATGAAAGCCTCTGACGCAAAACCGTTATGCTCACGCAGGTTGATTGGCCACCGGTTGATTGGACATATGCAGTAGTGACCCGCCCTTGAAAATGTTATTGTTCGTTAGTATAATTCCGATAGCTGAATTCCGATCACGGTACTATGATGGTGGAACTATTGAATAGAATTAGGAAGGTTTTTTGTGGACAGAGAACGGATCGTATATTCATCGGGAGGCAAAGAAGTATCGCTATATAAGGCAGATGCGCCTGACATGCCCCTTGTAATATTTAATAATTACTCCGGTGACGGAAGCCCTGTCGTTGCTGCGCTTATGGAAATGAACTGTCCTGACTGCAATCTGCTGTCTGTCGGCGGTCTTGACTGGAATCA
>JAFUWM010000117.1 GCA_017483425.1 Lachnospiraceae bacterium
AAGACCAACAACAGCCCCCTCATTCGAAACACCGTATAGCAAGGCTCCTCCAAAAGTATTAGCAAAAGCGCTGACGCTTTTGCACCAGCTCTTAGGTTTCTTTTCTTCCAACACAAGCTTTTTATCGTATTCCGTCGCTTCGCCTATCAGTTTTTTTATATCCATATTTGAACACCCCTCCTTAAATATACCGATTTACATCATGTATACGGGTGCTGTCATTGTACTTGTAGCAAGGCATTGATACCGGTAACAAACGCATTATCCTTTGCACTGAGCTTAAGCTTTCCTCCGTTCTTCAATCTGCCAAACAGGATATCATCCACAAACAGTGGCTTGATATCGTTACGTATCAGACGGTCTATCTCTCTGGCGCCGTATTCCCTGCTTATCCCTTTTTTCTTTATTAGCTTTAAGGCAGTCTCATCCGCAGTGAATTCGATATGCTTTTCTTTCAGCATCTCTTTCAATTCATCCAGCTTCTTTTGAATTATCCGGTCAGCCATATCTTCATCCATGCCCCTGAATACCACGATCCGGTTCAAGCGGTTCCTGAATTCAGGCTGGAATACACGCTTTACCTCCTCCATGATGGCGCTTTCATCCTGGTCACCGCTTAGAAATCCTATGCCCTGCTTTCCAATGCGGCTTGCTCCGGCATTTGATGTCATTATCACTATCACATTCCTGAAATCCGCTTTTCTTCCCTGATTGTCTGTCAATGTGGCATAGTCCATGATGGATAAAAGGACATTATAGATATCAGCATGGGCTTTTTCTATCTCATCAAGAAGAAGTACACAGTGCGGATTCTTACGGATTCCCTCGGTAAGAAGTCCTCCTTCCTCATACCCAACGTATCCCGCAGGCGCTCCTATAAGCTTTGCCACGGCATGCTTTTCCTCATACTCGCTCATATCAAATCTAAGGAGCCTGATCCCCATCTCGTCGGCTAGGCTTCTGGCAACCTCGGTCTTTCCTACTCCGGTCGGTCCCACAAAAAGCAGACTGGCCAGCGGCTTATCATTCTCCAAAAGACCCGCTCTTGAAAACTTTATCGCGTTCACTGCATGGGATATTGCCTCATCCTGCCCGAAGATCTTCGTCTTTATACGCTCTTCGAGAGTAGCAAGGCCATCATTTTCATCGGTTCTGACTGTCTCTACGGGCACACGGCATATCTTTGTAAGTACTCCGGCTACAGTATCCTTATCAACCGGCTGCGGATCCTCGCCGACAGGATTGAGCTTCCTGTATGCGCCTGCTTCGTCTATCAGATCTATGGCTTTATCGGGAAGAAATCTCTCATTGATATACTTTGCACTCATTGAGACAGCATACTCGATTACGCCGTTTTCATATCTCACCCCGTGATATGCTTCGTATTTTTCTTTTAAGCCTTTCAGGATATCTATCGTCTCTTCTTCCGAGGGCTCCCTGATCTCTATATTCTGAAAACGTCTGATCACGCCCCTGTTCTTTTCAAAATGCTTCTTGTACTCGTCATATGTAGTAGCGCCTATAAACCTGATATGGTCATCATGAAGATATGGCTTCAGCATGTTTGACGCATCATATGAGCTCTCTCCTACCGCGCCCGCTCCGGTGAGATTGTGTATCTCGTCTATGAAGATAATGGGCTGCTTTTCTTTGCCTATTTTCTTCAGTACCTTTTTCAGTTTCTTTTCAAAATCTCCTCTATACTGAGTACCGGAAAGCATGCTTCCAAGATCCAGTTCATATATGCGGCTCTCTGACAGGATATCCGGCGCCTCCCCGGCATTTATTCTCTGAGCCAGTCCGTACACCAGCGCGGTTTTTCCTACCCCCGGTTCTCCGATATACAGTGGGTTATTTTTGTCCTTTCTGCAGAGTATCTGTATAGTCCTTTCCAGCTCGTCCTCTCTTCCAATAAGCGGATTGGCACTGTCTGCGATATCATTAAGGCATAGATACGCATCCTTCCATCCCGGAGCTGCCTCTGTCTGCTGCTCATCCCGACCCACTTCAAGAGGTCCCTCCTCATCTTCATCATCCACCGGAGGTCGCAGTTCTTCCAAAAGATCGATCTCTTCTATCCCCATTTGACGGAGATAATACACGGCATGACTGTCTTTCAGCTGCCAGATGCCGTGTATTATATGCGCTATATCGATATCATCGCGCCCACTATTTGCCGCGGTAGCCGCAGCATATGTAAATATATACGTTGTTCCGTCAGAGATTTCGGGATCTGAATCAACCTTGTCTATATAATTATCCGCAAAATCTGTGAGATCCCTTTTAAGGGAATCGGTATCAGCCCCGCATTCCAGCAGTGCCACGTTGAAATCTTCGTCATCACACAGAGCCAGAAGTATTATCTCCGGCGTTACATATTCAAGCTTATTCCGGGCGGCATATTCAAATGCCCTGTCTAATGTTTTCGTTACAGACTCGTTGCCTTTTATCATCATGCCTCCCGTATGGTCATCTTAAAAGGGAATCCGTTTTCCTTGGCCAGTGACATTGCCTTGCCAGTCTTTGTTACCGCGATATCGTATGCGTACCGGCCTACGACAGCGCTGCCCTTGTTATGTACGTCAAGCATAAGAGCCTCTGCCGCCGCATGGTCTTTATGGAAAATGCTTTTTAATACTTCCACGACAAATTCCATCGTCGTAAAGTCGTCATTATGCATCACAACCTCATACAGCTTTGGTTCCTTTACCTTATCTGATGTTCTTTCCTTTGTACTGCCCTGCGTAGCTGACATTTATGCTCCTCTTCGTTCCTGCGCACCTTGTGTCACTGGAATATATTCCTGTCATTGCACATCAGAAAACCTCCTGCTATATCCATTGTACGGCAGGAGGTATATATACAGTCATTGACCTGATAGTTAAATATACTGTTTTCAACCGTTATCAGTGGAAGAGCCGGAATAATCTTTATTATTTCAGTTCATATTCCAGTTTGACTGTGATGGACGCGGTCTTCCATCTCGAACTTGTGTCAAAGGCTCCGTCATAGGTATAATCCTGCGTGCCGGAATTCTTTGCGGTGATCTGGAATACTCCCAGACTGGACTGTACCAGTCTGTCAGGAACTGCTCCCGCAGCCTCAGATATGATGTTTATCCTGTCGCGTGCGTTCTCCGTAGCCTTACCTATGAGGTCAAGTTTTACGTCGTCAAGCGTAGTGCAGTAATACTCCGGCAGATCGGAATCAAATTCGATCCCTGATTCAATTAGATCCGTCACGTCTCTGGATACCTTATCTACTTTGTCTATATCGTTTGATGTGACCGTGATTGTCTGCCAGAGATCGTACCCGTCAAACTCGGAATACCTGAAATCTCCGGTGTCACTGTACACATCTTTCTCCGCCTGACGCACCGATATGGCGCTAAGCACTATCTCGTCATCCTTTATTCCATTCTGCGTCAGGTATTTCTTCACGCTGGCAGCGTCGCTCTTTATCTGCCTGAACGCCTCATCGGTAGTATATGCGTGCGTGTTGAACGTACCGCGCCATATAATGAGATCGGACTCAAAATCAACGCTCGCAGAGCCTGTGGCCGTCACAGTATGGCTCTCTACGGAATGAAACCTTGACAATCCGTAAGCAAGCATAGCCGCAGCCGCGACCATAGCTATACCTATGATAAAAGCGGACAGCACCCGTGACACTCCCCCGCCTCCGCAATGCTTCCTGCCGCTTTCCATATTAATTGTTTCGTTGCTCTGTCCTTCCATAACTGCGTCCCCCATACAAATCATTCCGCTATCTCTTCCGCTGCCTGTATCGCTTCCACTACCGCGCGTGCCTTGTTCCTGCATTCCGCGTATTCCTTCTCCGCCACGGAATCAGCAACTATACCGGCTCCGGATCTTACGAAAACTTTTCCCTTTCTCTTATACGCAAGCCGGATGGCAATGCAAACATCAAGGTTGCCCGTAAAGTCCACATAGCCTACCGCTCCGCCGTATATCCCCCTGCGGTCGCCTTCAAGTTCATCAATTATCTCCATGGCCCTTATCTTTGGCGCGCCCGAAAGGGTTCCTGCCGGAAGCACCGAATCCACGGCATCTATCGCGTGAAACTCAGGTCTGAGCTTTCCCTTTACCTCAGATCCTATATGCATCACATGAGAATACCTCTCGATGCACATATACTTTTCAACCTCAACGCTTCCAAACTCCGACAGCCGCCCCAGGTCATTGCGTCCGAGGTCAACGAGCATGTTGTGCTCTGCTCTTTCCTTCTCATCAGCAAGAAGCTCTCTTTCAAGCCTCATGTCCTCTTCATAATCGCGCCCTCTGGGTCTGGTACCCGCAAGCGGAAAAGTCCTGACTATGCCGTCCTCCACCTTTACGAGGGTTTCCGGAGAAGCTCCGGCCATTTCTATATCATCGCCTGAGAAAAAGAACATATACGGTGACGGATTCGTAGTCCTTAAAACCCTGTAGGTATCAAGCAGACTCCCCTCAAACTCCGCCTCCATGGGATTGGAGAATACAAGCTGGAAAATATCGCCTTCATAGATATGATGTCTGATCTTTTCTATCTTCCCGGTAAACTCTTCCTCAGAAAGCTTTAGTTTCAGCTCACCTTTTAAGCGGCCTCTCTCATGCGGCCTGATACTTCCGTGCCGTACAAGCTCTTCCATGGTGTCAAGCTTCGATACGACTCTTTTATAGTCCTCTTCAATATCGTCAGCATGGATATTGGATATAAGCAGGATCTTCTGCCTGAAATTATCAAAACAGATGAGATCGTCAAAGAGCATAAGGTTTACATCATCAAACTGCTCTATGTCTTCACCCTTAAGTTTAAGGGATTTTTCCCCGTACTGCACATAGTCATAAGCAAAATATCCTACAAGCCCTCCTGTGAAAGAAGGAAGCCCCTCTATGCGCGGAGCCTTATTCTCCTCTATCAGCTCCCTTATACGCTTCCCCGGATGCTCTACGCGCTCCTCGGTTACATTGCCGTCCTTTATAACCTTTTGGATATGATCCTTGCAGGATATCTCGACAGAGGGCTCATATCCCAAAAATGAATATCTTCCCCACTGTCTGCTGTCCTCCACGCTTTCAAGGAGGAAAGTATGCGAGCTGATGTTTAACAGTACCCTGAGCATCTCAACCGGTGTCCTCAGATCCGCCATAAGCTCTCTTACTACCGGTATCCTTTTATAACTGCCGCCAGCGGCAATTTTTCTTATTTCTTCAAGTGATGTCTGTTTCATAAATACCTGTATCTTTCAATCCGCTTTCAGCTTTTTTTCTGTTTCCTCATACATGACCTGCAGGTCTTTTGTCTTTGAAAACAGTGAATAAGCGCTGTTTAAGAATATAGAGCACGGCACTCCGTCTATGTCGCCGATATTCTCCGTTAGCTTCTCGATCTCTGATATGGTCTGAGTGACCTCGTCCTCGTCCTCGATCTGTCTCACAAGCATGAAATGATCAGTATAGAGCCTGCCTGCTATCC
>JAFUWM010000118.1 GCA_017483425.1 Lachnospiraceae bacterium
GAAACATAATATTAGAGAATAAATTTGACAATATATTTATGCCAAAACCGTATTTAATGCGTATTCAATATAACGGTAAATGGTACGAAATTCAAAATAAAAGAGGTGAAGAATTTGCTTTGCCGCAGAATATAAAAGATCTCGAAAACGATAATAATTTTACAATTGTGGATTTTGTAACGGAACCGCTTGCAGCTTCAGGATACTCTGCCGTTACGCTTTCTGACTATATATTAAAAATAATTTCTACAATATCGCCTGCACACGAAGCAACGATAGATGAACTTATATTATCCAAAGGCGCAGATACCGTATCGATTATCAAAAGATTAACATGGATTCCTAAATATCCGTTTACTTTCGCAAAAAAATATTATTATGATTTCAGAACTCCGAATAACGGACCGCTTAACAATTACAAAGACTCTTTAAAAGTAAAAATAACCGAATAACTTCAATGTAAAACAATCTTAATATATACCGAAAAATATTAAAGTTCAGGCAGAATTAGTCCGATAACATACAATGTGTAAGAGTTGTTATCGGAAGGTTATATTTTGTCAATCGACAGAACGGAAGCATTAAATATAATAAGCAAAGTGTACGGATTGCAAGGTGAAGAAGCTGAAAAGAAGCTTAAAGCAAAGGGGGATAAAAATGGGAAAAAAGTATGATGTAGCAGCACTTGGAGAGCTTCTCATAGATATGACCAATAATGGGAAGTCAGAACAGGGAAATGCTCTGTATGAGGCAAATCCGGGCGGCGCTCCGTGCAATGTGCTTGCCATGCTTAAAAAGCTCGGGCATACGGTTGGGTTCATCGGAAAGGTAGGGGATGATATCTTCGGGCATGAATTAAAGGCCGTACTGGAGGATGTCGGTATAGAAACAAAAGGACTTGTTATCGATAAAGATGTCAGGACAACGCTTGCTTTTGTAAAGAACTCCCCGGACGGTGACAGGGATTTCTCCTTTTACCGCAATCCGGGCGCGGACATGATGCTGACTAAGGATGAAATAAATGATGAGCTTTTGCGTGAAGCGCGGATATTCCATTTCGGAACCCTTTCAATGACACAGGAGAATGTAAGGGAGGCAACCCTCTACGCGGTAAAAACCGCAAAGGAAGCGGGCGCTTTGATCTCATTCGATCCCAATATCAGGGAGCCTTTGTGGGAGAGCATGGATGTCGCAAAGGAGCAGGTGCTTACAGGACTCGGCTACTGCGATATATTAAAGATATCAGACAATGAGATACAGTGGCTTACAGGCGAGGAGGATTATACAGCGGGCATAAACAGGATATATGAAAAGTATGAGATACCGCTTATCACCGTATCACTCGGTAAGCAGGGAAGCCGCGCTTATTACAGAAAGGACGGGGCAAAGGACGGCTATATAATGACAGAGGCCGCGTCGATCCTCCAGAAGAATACCATCGAGACTACGGGAGCCGGGGACACATTCGGCGGCTGCGTACTTCATTATATACTTGAGAACGGTCTTGACGGGCTGTCGGAGGAGAACCTTAAGGAGATGCTCACATTCGCGAACGGGGCTGCGTCGATAATCACTACGAGGCGCGGAGCGCTGAGGGTCATGCCGGAACCCGAGGAGGTCTCTGAGCTTATAGCGTCTCACTTTGACTAAAACATGCTTTTTATATATAATTTTTAGTTGATACGGATCCGGGACTCTTTTTAAGTTTTAGAGTCCCGATCTTGATTTTTTGTAAAAAGAAAGGAGAAATTAAGAATGGATTTGTTGTACAGTTTTTTTGAGGCGATACCCAATGTCGTCTGGGCGGTGCTTCTGCTAGTAGTGGCATGGATTGCGGCTTCTATCTGCCGTAATATCGTAAAGAAGATAATGAGGAGATTCTTTGAGAGGAATTCGGCTTCAACCCCTATGGAGGTGAAAGCAAGCTCTGCGGGAACGATTGAGATCGTAGGCAATCTTGTGTTCGCGGTGATCTTTTTCCTTTTCCTTCCTGGAGCGTTAGAGCATCTCGGGATGTACAGCGTTACGGAGCCTATCACTACTACGGTTACAAAGTTCCTGACATTCCTGCCTAATATCATAGCGGCGATAATACTTATAGCTTTCGGTATTTTCC
>JAFUWM010000006.1 GCA_017483425.1 Lachnospiraceae bacterium
CTTGTGCTGCACAATATAGATCTTTTTGCCAGACCCGGGCAGAAGATAGCCTTTGTCGGCTCTACCGGAGCGGGAAAGACCACGATCACGAATCTGATAAACAGATTCTATGACATACAGGACGGCAAGATCAGGTATGACGGGATAAATATAAATAAGATCAGGAAAGCGGATCTCAGGCATTCTCTCGGTATGGTACTTCAGGATACGCACTTATTTACGGGCACGGTAAAGGAGAATATAAGGTTCGGTAAGCTGGACGCTACTGATGAGGAGGTTGTCGCCGCGGCTAAGCTTGCCAATGCCGACACGTTCATACGCAGACTTCCCGAGGGCTATGATACGGTGCTGAAGGGCGACGGAGCGAATCTTTCCATGGGACAGAGACAGCTGCTCGCGATAGCAAGGGCGGCTATAGCGGATCCGCCTGTGCTCATACTTGACGAGGCAACGAGCTCCATAGATACCCGCACGGAAAAGATAGTTCAGGACGGAATGGACAGACTTATGAAGGGACGCACCACCTTTGTGATAGCCCACAGGTTATCCACGGTCAAAAACTCTGACTGCATCATGGTACTTGAGCAGGGGAGGATCATAGAGCGCGGAACCCACGATGAGCTTATCGCAAAACAGGGCAAATATTATCAATTATACACAGGAAACGAGATATCGGCATGAAGATCATAATAGTAGGCTGCGGCAAGGTCGGATCGGCGCTTGCGGAATCACTTTCAAAGGAAGACCATGATATAACGGTCATAGATATCGACAGGGATGTCATAAATCAATTGACCAATACGGTGGACATCATAGGAGTTGAGGGCAACGGAGCCTCTCTTATAGTCCAGAAGGAGGCGGGGATCACGGAAGCGGAGATCCTTATAGCGACTACCGTCTCTGATGAAGTGAACATGCTCTGCTGCCTTATAGCTAAAAAATCAAATAAAGACATCAAGACGATCGTCAGGGTAAGGAATCCGATCTATTTAGACGAGGTGGGCTTTTTCAGAGAGGAGCTCGGCCTTACCATGGTGATAAATCCGGAGAGGGCTGCTGCTAGGGAGATTGCGCGACTGCTCAGATTCCCTTCCGCCATGAAGATCGATACTCTCTCGGGAGGCAGGGTGGAGCTTTTGAAGTTCCGTATAGAAAAGGGATCGCCTCTTGACGGTGAGAAGATCATGAATCTCTCGCAGGAGATACGTAATTCCATACAGATATGCTCTGTCGAAAGAGGGGACGAGGTTTTCATTGCAAACGGCTCCACGGAATTAAAGGTGGGCGACAGGGTCTCATTCCTTGCATCCCCGTTAAACGCTTCCAACTTTTTCAAGACTATACATATCGAGACACACGCGGTAAAGGATACCATGATAATAGGCGGGAGCAAGCTGGCTTACTATCTGTCCAAAATGCTTCTCGACGCAGGCATAGATGTCAAGATCATCGAGCGCGACAGGGCAAGGTGCATGGAGCTTGATGAGGCTCTTGAAAAGGCCACTGTAATAAACGGGGACGGAACGGAGGAGACCGTTATAATGGAGGAAGGGCTCGAAAAAGCCCAATCGATAGTAGCGCTTACGAATATAGACGAGGAAAATATCCTGCTTTCATTATACGCAAAGAAGCATAACGAAAAGGCAAAGATAGTGACCAAGGTCAACCGGATGATGTTTGACTCCATAGTGGAGGAGATAGATATCGGGACGATAGTCCATACAAGATCTATTGTCGTGGATATAGTGGCCGGGACGGTGAGAGCAATGCAGAATTCCCAGGGTCGGAGCAAGGTAGAGACACTCGTTAATATACTCGACGGCAAGGCGGAAGCTCTGGAGCTTGTGATAAGGGAGGATTCAGAGGTGACGGATGTACCTCTGCAGGAGCTTAAGCTTAAGGATAATCTGATCGTCGCGTGCATCAGGCGAAGAAATAATATAATCTACCCGAGAGGCGGAAACTCCATAAAGGTTGGTGACAGGGTGGTCATAGTCACGACACATCAGGGGTTGAATGATATAACGGATATCTTAGGAGAGAAGAGGTAACCTGCCGTGAATTTTGCCAGCATATTATATATCCTGGGAACGCTCATAGAGGTTGAAGGCGCTCTGTTCATAGCCCCGGCTGTAGTCTCACTTTTTTACAGGGAATCAGAAGGGTTCATATATTTCAGCTTTGCTATGGTATGTGCCATAGTCGGAAGGCTTATCACGATTAATAAGGTAAAAAAGCAGATCTACTACGCGAAAGAAGGGTTTATCTCGGTCGCTTTCGGATGGATCATAATGTCTGTTGTAGGCTGTATCCCTTTTGTACTGACCGGGGAGATACCGCACTTTACCGATGCCCTGTTTGAGACGGTATCGGGCTTTACGACCACAGGCTCGAGCATACTTTCCGACGTGGAGAGTCTGTCGCATTGCTCGCTTTTTTGGAGAAGCCTGACTCACTGGATAGGCGGAATGGGTGTTTTTGTTTTTATTCTGGCGATCCTTCCAAAGACGGGAGCGCAGAATATGCACCTTTTAAGATCCGAATCCCCGGGGCCTGACGTTGGTAAGCTTGTACCCAAGCTCGGTGACTCCGCAAAGATACTGTATATCATATATTTCGCCATGACCGTACTCCAGATCATAATACTTCTCATAGCGCGGATGCCTTTATTTGATGCAGTGACGCTGACATTCGGAACCGCGGGCACCGGAGGCTTCGGGATCAGGAACACCTCCATTGCTGAATATACCTATATACAGCAGCTGATAATATCAATATTCATGATACTTTTCGGCGTTAACTTCAACTTTTACTTTTTCATCATCATAAGGCACAGCTTAAAGGAAGCTTTCAAAATGGATGAGGTCAGAACCTATCTGGCTATAATTGCTTTATCTACGGCTGCGATTATGATAAACGCGAAGAATATGTTTGAGAGCGTCTCGGACGGTTTTATCCAGTCGTTTTTCCAGGTAAGCTCGATAATAACCACCACGGGTTACTCTACCGCGGATTTTAACGAATGGCCGGCGCTTTCAAAGGTTATCCTTGTCAGCCTTATGTTCATAGGAGCCTGCGCGGGATCTACCGGAGGAGGCTTCAAGGTATCAAGGCTCATCATAATGGCAAAGGCATATATTAGAGAGCTCATGCACTTCATACATCCGAGGCTTGTAAGGAACATATACATGGATGACAGGAAGATAAAGGACGAGACCGTAAGCGGAGTCATGGTATATCTTGTATCCTATGTTCTGGTGCTTATGGTATCACTCCTTGTTATCAGCCTGGACGGATTTGATTTTGAAACGAATTTTACCGCCGTAATGGCTACGCTTAATAATATAGGTCCGGGACTCTCACACGTAGGGCCTGCGGGTAATTTCAAGGATTTTTCGATACTGTCAAAGTACATCCTGTCCTTTGATATGCTCGCGGGAAGGCTTGAGCTCTATCCCATGCTCCTGCTCTTTTCACCTGGGACCTGGAGGAAGAAATGAAGGAAGCGTTTCATGGCTCTGACGTAGAAAAGATAGAAGAGCTCTACGGGATACCCGCAGAGGAGATCATATCATTTGCGGCAAATGTGAGTCCTTTGGGAGTTTCTGAAAAATATCTGCAGGGGATCACGGAAAAGCTTCGTTCGGTAGAGAGATACCCTGACAGGGAGTACACCGCGTTAAGAAAGGCGCTTGGAAGATACTGCAAGGCGGAGCCCCGGCATATGATCGTTGGCGGAGGCTCCTCAGAGCTTATCGGAGCGGTCATAAAACATAAGAAAACTCCCAAAGCACTTATCATTGCCCCAGCCTACGCGGAATATGAGCGTAACGTGAATATTGCGGGAGGAGAAGCGGATTATTATTATTTAAAAAGCGAAGATGGATTTGAATTTGATATTGATGATATCTGCGGTGCCCTGTCACCGGAATATGATATCCTTATAGTGTGCAATCCGGTCAATCCCACATCAACGGCGGTTGCTTCAAAGGATATAGAAAGGCTGCTTGATAAATGCGACGAGCTGGGGATCGTCTGTGCCGTGGATGAGACATATATTGATTTTGCGGATGAAGCATATGATGTATCACCGCTTACAAAAAAACATCCCTGTCTCTTTGTGATAAGGAGCATGTCCAAATTTTTCTGCGCTCCGGGATTAAGGCTCGGATTTGGGATCACCTCGAATGAAAGCCTTCTGCGTGAGATCGGGGAGAATAAGGATCCGTGGTCGGTCAGCTCGCTTTCAAATGAAGCGGCCATACTCATGCTTTCTGATGAGGCTTATATTAAAAAAGTTAAGAAATATATGTCTGAAGAGAGAGACAGGATCTGCAAAAAGCTTGATGAACTTAAAAATACCGGCATAAGCTATATAAGGCCTAAGGCTAATTTTGTGCTTGTGCGTCTGCCCGGTCACGGGCCGTCATCACATGAGCTTTTTGAAAGAGCCGTTCGTGAGAGGATGATGATAAGGGACTGCGCTGATTTCAGAGGGCTTGATGAGACTTATATAAGGTTTTGTTTTATGATGAGGGAAGATAATGACAGACTGCTGTCTCTTATAAAGGAGGCTTATACTTGAGCCTGTCTTTCAGCATAAAAAGAATAGAGGAAACCTGCGAGGTGAACGGGACAGCTGCGGGCACCTTTATTTTGAGCGCAGACGACAGCATGCATATTGCCTTTATGGCAAGATGCTCTCACAGACGTATACGTCTTTCTGTCACGGATCACAATGGCAGGATACCCGATAACGGCATGGTCATAAGCTACGAGATAGATTCCAAAGGATTTGACCCCGGAACCGTATATAAGGGAAGCATATCAATTATCTCTAATCAGGGCGAGGATCGCATACCGGTGACCTTAAGTGTCATAAAGGAAGAGATCTCATCTTCAATAGGACCTGTAAGGAATCTGTTTCATTTCACGAATCTTGCAAAAGAAGATTTTGTCGAGGCTGTGAGGCTGTTTTACAGTGAAGAGGCAAAAGGTATATTTGAAGGGGGAGAAAGAGAAACCTTTTTTAAGTACCGGGCTTTCCGTGCATGTGGGGACAGCGGCAGGAAGTACGAGGGAGTTGAGGAGTTTCTGGTGGAAACCGGAAAAAAGAATCCCGTGCTCTTAAATTTTGCCGAGGGTAGCGTAATGGAGAAAGGGCTCACTTCTGACAAGGATATTTCCGTGACTGTAAGACGCAGCGGCTGGGGTTATTCCGGCTTTACCGTTTCAAGCACGGATGACTTTATAGAGCTTGAAAAAGGAGAATACGGAATAGCGGATTTCGAGGGGAATTTTGCGGAGGTAAGCTTTAAGATAAGGCATGACAGGCTTCACGCAGGTCATAATTTCGCAAAGATAGAATTAAGGTCGCTTCATTCTGAGATATTCCTTCCTGTTTTCGTGGATATGACAGGCAGAAACAGGAGAGAAAATGAGCTCATCATATCAAGACATGCTTCAATGGCAAAGCTTGTGTCAGAGTTTATTAACTTCCGTATAGGAAATATATCGGGAGACGAGTGGATCATGCGCTCAAACAAGCTCATAGAGAGGCTTCTTGTAGCGGACAGGAACGATCCGGAGAGCAGGCTGATGCAGGCGCAGCTTCTGCTTGCTGCAAAAAGATACAGCGAAGCCGATATAGTGCTCGGAGCCGTAGAGCGGGAGATGGATCAGAGAGATTTTTCATATGAGCTTACGGCTTATTATATCTATCTGAGGGCTATGTGCGATCAGGATGACAAGGCGCTTGGAAGTGCCGTAAGCAAGGTGTGGGATCTGTATAACAGATCCGATGAATCGTGGCGTATACTCTGGATACTCATATATCTTGATGAGACGATAAAGATGTCTCCCGAAAGAGAGAGGGCTCTGATCGAGGAGCAGACAGAGCGTGGCATGAGAAGCCCTGTCATGTATCTTGAGGCATACAGTATCTTATCAAACGACCCTTCCCTTATAAAAAAGCTTTCGGATTTTGAGATAAACGTGCTGGGCTTTGCGGTACGTCACAGCCTTTTGAAAAAAGAGATCGCGGATCAGGTATCAATCCTTTCACAGAGAATGAGGGGCTTTGACGCAAGGCTTATAAAAATAATGGGAGCATATTTTGCCGAGTTCAATGACAATGAGATGCTGACCTCCATATGCTCATATCTGATAAGGAATGAGATAACCGACAGCAGGTATTTTGATTTTTTTGAAAAAGCTGTACAGCGGGATCTGGGTGTTACTAATCTGTATGATTTTTATCTGTATACGATGAAGAGGAGCAGTACGAAGCTTCTTCCCAAAAACGTACTCATGTATTACAGCTTTCAGAATGACCTTCCGCCTGTATTTCGTTCATATGTCTATGCGAACATGATAGTAAATGAGGAAGAGGCAGGAATGTATCTGACACAGAGCATGGATTCCTGCGTGAAGTTTGCCGCTGCGGAAGTAATGCAGGGACATATGGATGAAAACCTTGCGATAATCGTTGATTACATCCGTTTTTTCAGGGATGTAAAAAAAGACGGGTATGATATAGACGCGCTGGATCGGGAGTTAATAAAGAACGGCTTTCTGCGTCTGATACTGGTAAGCGATCCAAAGATCCGTACCGTCACGGTGATAGAGGATGCCTTTAAGGAAGAAAGATCCGCCCCGGTTAAGGACGGAAGAGCATATATAAGCATCTACGATAATGATTACGAGCTGTTTTTCGGGGATTTAGAGGGCAGGAGATACGGAGGCAAATATATAACCTGCGAAGAGATAAAGCTTTTAAGGCTTACAAGCTTTCTGGAGGACACCGGGTTTTCGGATACGGATGATCCGGGACTCTGGGTCGCTCTTTCCGAAAAGGGCAGGAGCTATATTTCAGTAGACGACAGAAACGTTTCTTATGTAAGGTCTGTTATTGATTCCGGGCTGTTTAATGATAAATTCAAGGAAGGGCTGCTCACTTCGCTTTTGAGGTTTTACTTTGACAATGATATGTCAAACGAGCTCAATGAGCTTTTGTCATCCGTAGATGCCGATCTTCTCACAATGGAGGAGAGGAATGAATATATCAGATTCTGCTCCATAAAGGGTGATGATGACGAGGCATACAGGGTCATAAAGGAGTATGGCTCATACGGTATGGATTCAAGGATACTCATGAGGCTTGCGACGAGGTTTATCGAAGAGGGAAGAGAGGCAGACCCGGTGCTTTTGGAGATCGCCTCCGCGTCTTTCAGAGGGAATAAGTATAATGAGATCATACTGGATTTCGTATCCAGATATTTTGAGGGCACCACAAGGGAGCTAAAGGATATATGGAAAGCATGTCTTGATTTCGACGCGGACGCTTCTGTCATTGAGGGCAGGATCATTGAGCAGATGCTTGCGACCGGCGCGTATATAGGCGAGAGAGATGAGATATTCTTTGATTACTTAAAGGGTGATACGTCTATCAAGGTAGTCGGAGATTATTTCAGAAAAGCCGCGGAAGATGACTTTTTAAGGGATGCTCTTCTTGATGACAGGCTTTACATGGGGCTTCTGGAATACGCTATAGATGAGGAGCTTACGGATATAGAAGCTTTGTGCCTCATAAGGTTCTACGAGGTCAGACGGGATATGAGATCAGATAAGATACTTTATCCTTATATCAGGAGTCTGGCGGAACGGGATATTGTTTTTGAATTCTTCCTGTCGTACGCTGATCTGATACCTGCGCTGAAGCTTTTTTCGGAGGAGGTATTCATAGAGCACCGGACTGATCCGGGAAAGAAGGTCATACTGAATTACTGCCTTGAAAACGGAGATGAAGACAGCATAAACTATAAAAATGAGGTTATGAAGGAGCTGTATCCGGGCGTTTATCAGTCAAGGGGAGTCATATTTCCGGGAGAGACGCTGCAGTACTATATTACCGTGGAGGGCAAGGGTCACACGGGAAGCGATATAGAAAGATCCGAAGAAAGACTTACAAACGGTGACACAAGATATGAGATACTTCAGGATGCATTAACCAGCCTAATAATGGAGGATGAGGACAGCTTCACGGAGCTTGCGGAGGACTATATTATAAAGGACAGGATAGTGAAGGAGGTCATATGGGGCGAGTCATAGGATATGATCTTACAGATCTTTTCTGTCAGGTAAGCATAAGCATAGATACGGACGGGAATGAGGAAGTGCGCTCTGTACCGGTAGTTACCGGAACAGAGAAATATGTGATACCTGTCGCGGCATATATAAGGGCTGATAATGAAATAATATACGGAGAGGACGCGGTAAGGGCTTCTTCAGAAAGAGGGGTGGGACTTATCACGAATCTGCTAAGCGGCGCCTCCGAGGGGCTTGGGATAGAAAACAATGGCTTGAGATATGATTACGCTGATCTCCTGGCGGGGTTTATGAAGCGGACAATTTATCTATCCTCCGTGCTGTCGCCGCTTGATAAGGTAGAGCGGGTAGTCATAGCTTTGTCTGATGTATCTGAAAAATGCGTCAAGACAGTCGATAAGGCGGCGTCATTTCTCAGAGATGAGGGAAAGACATACAGGATCATAGGATATCCGGAGAGCTTTTTTTACTATGCCATGAACCAGAATCCGGAGCTGACTAAGAATAAGGTTGCGCTCTTTGACTATGACGGGGAG
This sequence comes from Lachnospiraceae bacterium, assembly GCA_017483425.1. Lineage (GTDB taxonomy): Bacteria > Bacillota > Clostridia > Lachnospirales > Lachnospiraceae > NK4A144. Next base: position 8,643 of record JAFUWM010000006.1, read on the forward strand.
GTTGTTCGCAGCCTGCTCCTTTACACGAGAGTTGACACAAGACCGCATCTTTGTATGGTGGAGAGCAGGGACTTTGATATGCCGTTAAAGGATGATATGTGTTTTTTGGATATAGCAAGATCCGTGCTTGATTCAGAGATAGTATCAGCGGTTTATCTTTCGGGAGAGGGTTTTGAAGGCGACTGGCTCGACAGGTCTGTTTCATATCTTTGTGAGCGCAGACGAAGGGTTTTTCAGGGGAGAAATCTATATACGAAGGGAGCCTGCTACGCGGGTATAGATGACAGGGACGGGAATCCCACGCTTCTTACCTGTGCTTTTTTTGATGATGATAAGCTGGTGTCTGATGTAGGACTGCATATGGTAAGGGACGGTCAGGAAACATATGTACCGCTGCTGACAGCCGGAAGTAACTGGTACGAGGCAAAGGGGGTATGTGAGTTTTATCTCGGAGAGGAAAGAGAGATAAGGCTTAGACTGGAGTCATTTTTTACCAAGGATGTAAGATACAGCGTTTTAAGATGTGAGGATTTCCCCAAAAGACCGGAGGGCTGCACGAGGGTAAGGCTCGAGGTCAGCATGAAAGATGCGTCATGTGTTTCCTGCAAGGCGTATGATCTGGGATTCGGAGACATTTATAAGTCGTCGGGTGCCAGAGTAGAGACAGAGGTATTTATCTAATGATATATGAACCGATAGGCGTATATTCAAAAAATGCATATCATATACCGGAGCTTTCCGCCTCAGTGCATTCATTTGAGGAGCTTTGCTATGTGATAAAGGAGAGACTTTATGACCTTGGGGATTTCCTTTTGAAAGATGAATTATTGTCATTTATAAAGCTAAACCTTGCTCTGCCCGATCTTTCGGATTCACTCGCTGAGGAGGCGCCTGATATAGCCGGATATGTAAAGACGCTTTTTTCGTACAGGCATTACATGAGTGAAGACGCGGTGGCGGATATCTGCAAAACGCTGAAAGATGGGACATCGGAGATGGAGTTCATAAGGCTCATATCAAGAGGTGATTTTTTGTCGGAGAATAAAAAATACCGTTCGGCGATCCTCCTTTACGAGCACGCGAGGGAGCTTATGGACGAGGGGGATGAGCGCGACGGATTGAAATATAAAGAGCTCATGAATAAGCTCGGAAAGCTTTATGCCCTTTACTTCATGTTTGAAAAGGCGGCGGAATGTTTCAGCACGGCAGGGGATGAGAGAAGAACTTTTTTCTGCAGGAAGCTTACGATGTCGAGAGTCGAGTATGTGGATATGCTGCTGAAACAGCATCCGGACGAGGGGTTGTCAAAGGAAGTTGAGGAGATGACAAGAGAGCCTGCCGAGATATCCGAACTAAAGGAAGGGCTTAAAGATAAGTCATACGGCAGCAGACTTGCGACAGCAAGACTATGCAGCAGGCTTAAGGCGGAGTACAGAAGGATAGGATAATGGGACTGATATCAAAGATAAAGGATCTGTTTTCCGGTATAGGGCGTGATCCATATGAATACGAAGAGAATTATGATGAGGATCATGATTACTTTGATGATGGATACATGACGGAGGATATACCCGAGGTAGAGGATCTGGATCGCTCTGAGGTGGATATGTCTTCAAGGCATTTGAGACAGAGGTATATCAAAAACCTCTGTGATCTCATGGCTGAGTGTACGACGGAGATAGATTCCGCATCCAAGGAATATCGTTATGTCACAGATTATCTGAAGGACTGCGAGCTTATAGAGCAGATACCGGAAGAGGCCGGAAACCAGCTGATCTCTGCAGCCCAGAACGTGGTACACCTTACTAAAAAGACCCAGTCATATTCAAGAAAGGCCGGTAAGTTAAGCGATACACTGTATTACCAGATGGAGGCGATATCCGAAGATATGCCGAAAGCGTTGAACGATCTCAGGGAGCATGAGGACTTCAAGGAGATCGTGCGGGACGATCTGAGGAAGCTTGAGGGGGAGAAGGTATCAAGGC
>JAFUWM010000119.1 GCA_017483425.1 Lachnospiraceae bacterium
CAGGGATCACAGTAGCGATAGGTATAAGGGAGCCTGCCAGATAATGGGCGGAAAGCTTTTTGTCACAGGGATAGGGCCGGGCTCTGAGGGGTATCTTACCCCGGACGCGATGCAGTCTTTAGAGGACGCGGATATCATCGTCGGCTATTCGGTTTACATAAAATTATTGCCAGATCGTTTCAGTTCAAAGGAGATCTATGCGACGGGGATGGGAGGCGAGACGGAGCGTTGCAGATACGCTTTGGATAAAGCTGCCGAGGGGAAGAGTGTCACTGTCATATGCAGCGGAGATCCCGGAGTGTACGGGATGGCGAGTCTGATATATGATCTTTCATCCGGGATAGATGATTTGGTTGACATAACTGTGGTCCCGGGTATCACGGCTGCTCTTTCGGGGGCTGCAAGGCTGGGAGCGCCTATAGGCAATGATTTTGCGGTAATATCGCTTTCAACCGCCCTTACGGAATGGGATGATATAGCTAGGAGACTCGATCTTGCATCAGAGGGCGATTTTGCGATAGTTCTCTATAATCCGATGAGCCGCACAAGACAGGATACATTGAAAATGGCTTGTGATATAATCTCTAAGCATACCGGAAATGACAGGGCTTCGGGATATGTGAGGAATATAGGAAGAACCGGTGAGGAGCATGCTGTTCTGACTGTAGGTGAATTACGGGATGCGGAGCTTGATATGTTTACAACGGTATTTATCGGAAACAGCACGACTAAGATAACAGGCGGAAAGATGATAACAGGAAGGAAGTACAGGATTTGAGCAGGATTTTAGTATTTGCGGGAACTACGGAGGGAAGGAAGCTTGCGGAGAAGATATCTCTTGCGGGCGCTAGCGCTCTGGTGTGCGTTGCTACGGAATACGGGGCTCAGGTGATGCCGGATCTCGACGGCATTGAGGTCAGACAGGGGAGACTTACGGAATCACAGATGGAGGAGCTCATGGAGAGTGAAGACTTTGTCTGTGTTGTAGATGCTACCCATCCATATGCGACGATAGCTTCGGACAATATAAAGGCTGCAGCAGACACCACCCTGATGCAGTACCTGAGACTTAAGCGTGAAACCGCGGCAAATACGGATTTTACGAAGCCCGGCGTGCATTATTTTGATGATAACGAATCCTGTGCCATAGCACTGGAGGGAACAAGGGGAAGCGTCCTTTTGACGATAGGGAGCAAGGAGCTTCCCATATATACGAGGCGGGGATCTTTGAAAGGAAGACTGGTGGCAAGGATACTTCCCGGCAGTGAGAGCCTTAAAACATGCGAGAGCCTCGGACTTGGCGGCAGGGATATCATAGCAATGCAGGGACCTTTCAGCAAAGAGATGAATGTCGCTCAGATAAATGACTATAATATCACCGTGCTCGTGACAAAAATGTCAGGACAGACCGGCGGATTCTTTGAGAAGGCGCTTGCAGCGGATGAGGCGGGCATAAGCCTCTTTGTCGTGGGAAACCCGGATACTACGGAGGGCATGAGCTTTGATGATGTATGCAGCCGGCTTACAAGGCTTACCGGCCTTCAGATTGGGCGCGACAGGCAGTTCGAGGTATCTGTCGTGGGATGCGGTATGGGAAATGAAGGAAACCTTACCGGAGATGCCAGAAACGTTATAGACGATGCGGATTATATATTCGGTTCAAAGCGTCTGGTGGAGATCTACGGTAAGAATAAACAGAGCTTTCCGTTCTATAAGTCTGATGAAATAATCCAATATCTTGATCGCCTGTCGTCCTCGCTTGCGGATGATACGATAAAGGCTGCGGTGCTCTTTTCCGGGGATTCGGGCTTCTACAGTGAGACAAGCAATCTGATCCCGGCACTTGACGAATGGAAAGCGGAGCAGAAAGACAGAGGGACTACGGTTTACATAAAACAAATACCCGGAATATCATCTATCGCGGCGCTTTCCGCGATAATGGGGATCACATACGAAAACAGCAAGATCATATCCATGCACGGAGTAGATCAGGATGCCGCCTCTGATATGACGGTTGTGACTACAGTCAGAAATAATGAAAAAACGTTTCTGCTGCTTTCAAAGCCGGAGGATTATATATATTACGGCAAGCTGCTTAATGAGGCAGGACTTGGCGGCACCAAGCTCGTAATGGGCGTAAATATGGGCTCTCCGGATGTGACGCTCTTTGCGAAGACCGCAGAGGATGCTGCCGGTATGTTTGATGATTTCCCGGAAGGGCTTGCCACTATGTATATCTTTAACGAAGAACCCCTGAGCACCATGGGATTCGCGCTCAGGGACATCGATTTTATAAGGCGTGAGGGTATACCCATGACCAAGGAGGAGATCAGGTATGTTATCCTTGGAAAGTTAGGTCTCAAAAAAGGAGAGGTATTCTATGATGTGGGAGCCGGTACGGGATCCATCTCTATCGCTGCGGCCGGGATATCCGATGACATCCATGTTTACGCGATAGAGGAAAAAGGCGATATTGCGGATCTCACAGAGGAGAATAAGGAAAAATACGGGCGTGACAATGTCACTGTCGTAAAGGGAACGGCGCCTGAGATATTCGATGTGCTTCCGAAGCCGGATGCAGCCTTTATCGGAGGGGCAAACGGCAGGATGAGGGAGATCATCAGGGGGCTTAAAGATAAGGGAAGGGATGTCAGGATCGTCGCGACGGCGGTCACATTTGAGACCCTCAATGAAATAATGGAGGTAATGACGGAGATACCTTACTCGTCGGTTGACATAATTCAGATGAATATAGCAAAGACAGAGACGATAAAGCAGTTCCATCTGATAAAGGCTCTGAATCCTATATTTATAGCTTGCATCTCGTTTGCGCCGATACAGTCCGAGCAGCCTGCGAAGAAACATCCTGCAGCCTACCGTCAGGAACCGCAGCCGGAATATTCGGACTGATGGCAGCAGTATGTATCGCCGCGCCGAGAAGCGGGAGCGGCAAAACTCTCCTGACCTGCGGACTCATACGGTCGTTTATGAACCGGAAGCTTAAGGTACAGAGCTTCAAAACCGGGCCGGACTATATAGATCCCCTGTTTCATGATACAGTGCTGGCAGACGGCAATGAAGGCTCGGCGGAGACCGGAGGCTGTGAGAATCTGGACACGTATCTCGCGGATTATGAAACGGTCAGGGATATATACGCGAAATGCTCTTCCGGAGCGGATATCTCTGTGATAGAAGGAGTCATGGGGCTTTATGACGGAGTCGGGGGGATAAAGCGTCAGGGATCGACATATGACGTTGCATCCTGTCTTAATGTCCCGATAATACTGGTAGTTGACGCGAGAGGAGCCTCGGGATCTCTTATAGCGGAGATCAGAGGCTTTACCTGTTATGATGAAGCGGGGCTTATAAGCGGAGTCATTCTTAACCGCTGTTCCAAAACTGTTTATGAGACGCTTTCAAGTGTTATCCGGGATGAACTTAATATAAAAGCCTTGGGATATTTGCCCGTACTTAAGGATATAAAGATAGAAAGCCGTTATCTGGGTCTTACGCTTCCGGAAGAGATAGTTGACATAAAGTTACAGATCCAAAAGCTGGCAGGATATATTAATGATACAGTGGATATAGATGGGATCATTGAGATTAGCAGTAGCAAGGGATGAAGCGTTCTGCTTTTATTATAATGAGAATTTAAGGGAGCTTGAAAGGGCGGGATTTGAGATAACAGGCTTTTCACCGCTGCATGACAGAGAGCTTCCCGGGGATACGGCCGGGCTTTATATAGGCGGGGGCTATCCTGAGCTGCATGCTAAGACACTGTCAAAAAATGAAGGGGTACTGGTTGACATAAAACATAAGGCGGATTCCGGAATGCCTATCCTTGCAGAGTGCGGCGGATTCATGTATCTGACAGAAGCAATAACGGATGAGAACGGCAAAAGTCGAAAAATGTGTGGG
>JAFUWM010000120.1 GCA_017483425.1 Lachnospiraceae bacterium
ATAACTTTGCAATTTAGCGAAGTATGGCTTGTCGTAGGCAAGGCGAAGGAGGGAGTCGTAGCGGGCTACGGCGACCGACGACAACGCAGCATACGGCAAGACAGACAAGCCAAATTCAAAGATTATTTATTAACAGATCCTAAGTTGGATAAGGCTCATGTAAGATGGAATATTTATTTCATAGCTCAGAGCCAACGCTCGTCCAAACTAATTTCCACGCATTGCTAAACTCAAAGGGAATTGTCAATAAATCTCCAATTCCCTTTTCATTAAGCAATTGCGGGAACTGGATTTTGTACTCGCTAAAAGCGGCTCGCAATTCGCTCTGAAATAAACATCCCATCTTGCATTTACGTTGTGTACCCGATAACTATATATCTGATTAATTTGATTCTGAATGTTTTTTTCGAACATGTATTCGGTTTACATATTGTCATTTTCAAAATCTTGTGGTATAATTCTAAAGTTGCTTCAAGATGTAGCTTGGAGTGATCGGAGTTTATACTAAGATAAGGTTTGGGAATTTTGACATGGCTAAAGAAATCGATAACTACGGCGCGCAAAGCATAACCGTTCTTGAGGGGCTTGAGCCCGTAAGGCTCCGTCCCGGCATGTACATAGGCTCTACGGGGGTCAAGGGGTTAAATCACTGCCTCTATGAGATCATGGATAACTCTGTGGACGAGCATCTTGCGGGGTATTGTTCTACGATCAAAGTAACCCTTGAAGCCGACGGCTCCGCCACGGTCGAGGATGACGGACGAGGCATACCGGTAGGGATGCATGAAAAGGGAATCTCAGCCGAGAGGGTGGTTTTGACTACGCTTCATGCCGGGGGCAAATTTGACGGCGCTTCATATAAGACCTCCGGGGGTCTGCACGGCGTAGGTTCATCTGCGGTAAACGCGTTGTCCAGTTCACTTGATATCACGGTAAAAAGAGACGGAGTCATATCACATGACCACTATGAGCGCGGGATCCCCACAGTAGAGCTTGTAAATGGGCTTCTTCCAGTCATAGGAAGGACAAACCGCACAGGCACAAGGATCAATTTCACACCCGATCCGGAGATATTTGATACCGTCAGATTCAAGGCGGATGAGATAAAATCAAGGCTTCATGAGACTGCATATCTGAATCCGGAGCTGACGATCATATATAAGGATCTGAGAGGGCAGGAGCCGGAGGAGATCACCTATCATGAGCCGGAGGGTCTGGTGGGCTTCATCAAGGATATGAACCGCAATAACGAGCCTATAAGCGACATCGTTTATTTCAAAGGCATGTCAGAGGAGATCTCGGTAGAGGTAGCCTTCCAGTATGTTAATGAATTTCACGAAGAGGTTCTGGGCTTCTGTAACTGTATATATAATTCCGAGGGCGGAACCCATATCACCGGATTTAAAGCCCAGTTCACACAGGTTATGAATTCATACGCAAGGCAGCTCGGTGTATTAAAGGACAAGGATCCGAATTTCAACGGTACTGATATCAGAAACGGAATGACTGCCGTCGTATCGATAAAGCATCCTGATCCCAGATTTGAGGGACAGACCAAGACAAAGCTTGATAACCAGGACGCATCAAAGGCAGTATCCAAGGTCACAAATGACGAGGTTCAGTTGTATTTTGACAGGAATCTCGATACTTTAAAGGCCATACTCGCAAGCGCGGAAAAGGCCGCAAAGATCAGAAAAGCCGAAGAGAAGAGCAAGACAAACCTTCTCACGAAGCAGAAATATTCCTTTGATTCAAACGGAAAGCTTGCGAACTGTGAATCAAGGGATGCTTCCCAGTGCGAGATCTTCATAGTAGAGGGAGACTCGGCAGGCGGCTCCGCAAAAACCGCAAGGAACCGTATGTATCAGGCGATACTTCCCATAAGGGGAAAGATACTCAATGTCGAAAAAGCCTCTATAGACAAGGTTCTTGCAAATGCCGAGATAAAGACAATGATCAATTCCTTTGGATGCGGATTTTCTGAAGGATATGGAAATGATTTCGATATCACAAAGCTCAGATATGACAAGATAATAATAATGGCGGATGCCGATGTTGACGGAGCGCATATTGCGACGCTTCTTCTGACTCTTTTCTTCCGCTTCATGCCGGAGCTCATATCGGAGGGACATGTATATATTGCGATGCCTCCGCTTTACCGTGCGCAGCCAAAGAAGGGCGAGCCGGAATATCTGTATGATGACAGGGCTCTGGCGCAGTACCGCAAGACACATAAGGGCGACTTTATCTTACAGAGATACAAAGGACTCGGAGAGATGGACGCGGAGCAGCTCTGGGAGACGACGCTTGATCCCGAGCGCCGCCGTATG
>JAFUWM010000121.1 GCA_017483425.1 Lachnospiraceae bacterium
AAATATTCTCGGCAAAGCCCTCGTTATGCGCATCTACTATCGCGTGAAGGCTCATGGCGTAGTTAAGTCCGGCCTTGATATTTCCCGTGCCTCTCGGAGCCGCTCTGTCAAAATCGCTGATGCGGACCGTTATAGGCTTTGCTCCGCCCTTGAAATACGGCCCCACAGGTGTAGTAAAGATTCTGAACTGATACTCCTCGGCAGGCTTAACGCCTATGACGGGGTTTGATCCGAACATAAACGGCCTTATATACAGAGTAGCGCCGGAGCCGTAAGGAGGAACAAAATCTTCATTAGCTTTTACAACCCTCTCTACGGCATCAAGAAATCTCTCCTTTGAAAAAGGCGGCATTTCAAGCCTTTTAGCGGAGTCAATCATCCTCTCGGCGTTCAGGTCGGGTCTGAAGGTTACTGTTCTGCCGTCCTCTGTGGTATATGCCTTTAACCCCTCAAATATAGTCTGGGCATACTGGAAAACACAGGCACACTCACTTAATGAGATCATGTCGTCATCAGTGATAACACCGTCATCCCAGCTTCCGTTCTTATAATCTGAAACATATCTCTTATCGGTCTTGATATAACCGAACCCCAGGTTACTCCAGTCAATATCCTTCTTTGCCATATTATTTGCCCTCTGCTGCCGCTATCTGCTTTGCAACTTCCGCGGCATAATCCTCTTCCTTCTTCTCCATTCCCTCACCGGTCTGGAATCTCACGAAACGCTTGATGTTTATCTTTGCGTTATTAGCCTTTGCCACTTCGTCAACATACTTCTGTACGCTCTGTTTTCCGTCCTCAGCCTTTACATAGACCTGGTCAACAAGGCAGATCTCTTTCATTTCCTTGTTGATTCGACCCATTATCATCCCTTCCTTAACCTTGTCAGGCTTTTGAGCTTCTTTGGGATCATTCTCGATCTGTGCCTTAAGAATTTCCTTTTCATGCTCTATATAAGAAGCCTCTATCTCTGATGAACGGGTATACTTCGGAGAGAGCGCCGCAACCTGCATGGCGACATTCTTTCCCATCTCTTTGATATCATCATTTACAACATCCGTCTCGACATCAACGATAACCCCGATCTTTCCGCCCGCGTGGATGTATGTAGCTACAAAACCGTTTTCCTCCTCGACTCTCTCGAATCTCCTGAGCCCGATGTTTTCGGAAATGTCAGATACGGCCTGCTTCCTTGCGTCCTCCACGGTGATCGAAGGATCCTTTGCCCACTTCTCTGAAAGAAAAGCGTCCATGTCTTTAGCGTCAGACTCAAGCGCCTGCTTTGCCACGGCGTTTACATAGTCCTTGAATTTGTCTGTATTTGCGGCAAAGTCTGTCTCGATATTTACCTCTACGACAGCCGCCTTCTTGCCGTCATCGGATGCGCATGTAAGTGAAAGTCCCTCTACCGCAGTCCTTCCAGCCTTCTTTTCAGCTCCGGCAAGTCCCTTCTCACGAAGAAACTCTACCGCCTTGTCCATATCTCCGTCAGTCTCCGCAAGAGCCTTCTTGCAGTCCATCATGCCGGCTCCGGTCATCTCACGGAGCTGCTTTACTGTAGCCGCTGTTACCTGTGCCATAAATTTATCCCTCCTACTCGAATTATTCTTCTTCCTCTGCTGTCTCTTCTGCTGCTTCCTCTTCGGCTTCTGCTTCTGCCTCTTCGCCCTCAGCCTCGGCTGCTTCACCGGCTACTCCCTGCTTAGCCTCGATAACTGCATCGGCCATTTTTGAAACTATAAGCTTTACAGCCCTTATAGCGTCATCATTTCCGGGTATGACATAATCAAGCTCTTCCGGATCGCAGTTCGTGTCGCAGATTCCTATAAGTGTGATGCCAAGCTTTCTGGCCTCAGCCACACAGAGATGCTCTTTCTTGGGATCGACTACAAAGATAGCATCGGGCGTGCGCCTCATATCCTTGATCCCGCCAAGGTTCTTCTCAAGCTTTGCGAGCTCCTTCTGTAAAAGAGCTACCTCTTTCTTGGGAAGCTGCTCGAAAGTGCCGTCTTCCTTCATGGCCTCTATATCCTTAAGCCTCTTGATCCTCGATTTGATGGTATCGAAATTTGTAAGCATGCCGCCGAGCCATCTCTCATTGACATAGAACATGCCGCAGCGCTCCGCCTCTGTCCTGATAGCTTCCTGTGCCTGCTTCTTGGTTCCCACAAAAAGGATCGTTCCGCCGTTAGCGACAATATCGCCTACCGCGTTATAGGCTTCATCTACGAGACCCACGCTCTTTTGCAGATCGATGATGTAGATGCCGTTTCTTTCCGTATAGATATACGGTGCCATCTTGGGGTTCCATCTCCTGGTCTGATGTCCGAAATGCACTCCGGCTTCCAGAAGCTGTTTCATAGAAATAATACTCATTGCAAAAATCCTCCTTCTTGGTTTTGCATCCATGCCCTTCGTCACGCACCAACCACTAAGTGGCACCAAAGGAGCGCCGTATCCGGACATGTGTTAATAGTCTTCGCGCGAATTAACCCGCACAAAGTATGACTATATCACATTCATATAATTATTTCAACATGCTGAATTTACTGCTTGGAAGTGAGGATCGCGCCCATCTCGGCGGCCGTCGCCCCCTTTGGTATTGGATGAGGCCCTACAACGAGCCTCCTGTCATATCCCGAAAGAACCAGATATGAATCAAACTGTCTGGCATCATCTATAAGCCCTGCCTGCACCATCTTGGTCGCAACTGAAACAGAGCTGTCTCCCGAGCTTACATTTATGATTACTACCTCCGGCTCTCCCGTCTCATTCTCATTTTCAGCGGTTACGGATTCATTGCCTGTGGTGGGAAGCGCAGCCGGAGAAGTCACGGCCTGTGAAGGTGCA
>JAFUWM010000122.1 GCA_017483425.1 Lachnospiraceae bacterium
CTACCTTAGGACTCTTTGATACGGCATATGCTATGGCATGCTCTCTGCCGCCGCCGCCGACAATAAGTACTGTCATAATATCTCCACTCTCCCGTTATTAAGCTTTACCCTGCCCCCGGCTATAAGCTCTACAGCCTCGGGAAGTATCTTCCATTCCGCCTGCTCCATGACCCTTCTCTGCAGAGTCTCAGGCGTATCATTCTTTTCCACGTACACTGCCTTTTGCAGTATTATAGGACCCGTATCGCATCCCTCGTCCACGAAATGCACCGTAGCGCCCGTTACCTTTACCCCTCTTTTAAGAGCTTCCTCATGAACCCTGAGTCCGTAAAAGCCCTCACCGCAAAAAGAAGGAATGAGTGAAGGATGTATGTTTATGATGCGTCCCTTATACCGCCTCGTGATCTCCTCCGGAAGTACTACAAGGAATCCCGCAAGCACTACAAGCTCCGCTTCAGACTCTTCAAGCGCCTTAAGCAGCGCCTCATCAAAAGCCTTCTTGTCGGGATGGTCAGCCCTTGTGACCGCTGCCGTCTGTATGCCCGCCTGCTCTGCCCTCTGCAGGGCATAGGCATCCTTTTTATTGCTTATCACACGTACTATCTTCGCGTCATGTATGCGCCCGTCCGCGATCGAATCAATAAGCGCCTGCAGGTTGGTTCCTCCGCCCGATACCATGACGGCTATATTCAGCATAATTCGACTCCCTTATCAGAGGCTGTGACCTCTCCAACGATATAAGCTTTTTCACCTGCGCTCTCTATCGCTTTTACCGCGCTGTCCGCGTCAGCGGGATCCACCGCGAGTACCATGCCAAGTCCCATATTGTAGGTATTGTACATCATATGCTCCGCTATCTTACCCTCGCTCTGCATGAGAGTGAATACAGGCGGCACAGGATAGGACGCTTTCTCAACCTTGGCCGAAAGCCCCTCGGGCAGCATTCTCGGTATATTCTCAAAGAAACCGCCGCCGGTGATATGGGCGCAGCCTTTGATCATGACGCCGTTTTTCTTTACCGCGTCAAGTGCTTTTACATATATTATCGTAGGCGTGAGCAGAGCCTCGCCCAGTGAGCATCCAAGCTCGTCATAGTACCTTGAAAGTGACTTCTCATCCATGCGGAAGATCTTTCTTATCAGTGAAAAACCGTTGGAATGAACCCCCGACGAAGCGATCCCTATAAGGGCGTCTCCCTTTACTATACTGCTTCCGTCTATGATATCCTTCCTGTCTGCAACGCCGACCGCAAAGCCTGCAAGATCGTACTCATCCTCCGGCATGAGTCCCGGATGCTCCGCAGTCTCACCGCCTATGAGCGAAGCGCCCGCCATCCTGCAGCCCTCCGCAACGCCCTTTACTATTGAAGCGATCTTTTCGGGATAATTTTTGCCACAGGCTATATAATCAAGGAAAAACAGCGGTTCGCCCCCCGCGCATGCGACATCATTCACGCACATCGCCACACAGTCTATGCCTATCGTGTCATGCTTATCCAGGATAAAGGCGAGCTTTATCTTCGTGCCGACTCCGTCAGTCCCGGAAAGCAGCACCGGATCCTCCATATTCTTTATACTCGCCAGCGAAAACGCTCCCGAGAATCCCCCGAGTCCGCCTATCACTTCAGAACGAGCCGTGCCCTTTACAAAATCCTTTATCAGCTCTACAGACCTGTAGCCTGCCTCAATATCTACTCCGGCAGATTTATAATCCATTACTTTCGCTCCTTGATATATTCCCTGTGTCCTATCTCCTGAAGACGGTCATTCTTTTTTACTACCCCGTCCTTCATTTCCTTTTTGTATGAAGCAAGTTTCCCTGCTATGGCTTCTGCATCCGCCCCGTCTCCTGTCGAGAGTATCTGCGCCGCAAGAAGCCCCGCGTTCTTTGCCCCGTCTATCGCGACCACGGCCACCGGCACTCCGGGCGGCATTTGAAGCATTGAATACAAGGCATCCGTCCCGTCAAGCACCTTTGCGCTCAACGGAACCCCTATGACGGGTCCGTTAAAAAGCGCCGCGCACATTCCCGGCAGAGCAGCCGCCATGCCTGCACCGGCTATGATAACATGTATCCCCCTATCCCGGGCTCCCCTGCACCATTCTATGAGCTCGTCCGGCTCCCGGTGGGCAGAGATTATCTGCATATCATACTCTATATCAAATTCATCAAGTATATCCGCCGCCTTTGACATCTGAACGATATCCGAATCAGACCCCATGACGATCCCGACCTTTGGCATAACTTAATATCCTCCAAATTAAGCCACATTTCAAAACAGCCTGAATATTATACCATATATACTGGTAGTTACGCTATAGTGTCAATTTACACGGCTGGGCGTATGCGCTCTTCTTGTATTATTCTTGGAGCATTGCTTCATAAACCCGTTGCCGGGCTTGTCATGCTGACCGGCAAGGCGGGAGCTGATATTCTCCGTTATATAAATGAATAGCACTCCGATCTCATCTTTTGGGCTCTGGGTCTGCTGGATTACGACAATAAAGACCGCGCGATCAGATTTCTATAAACATCCTGTCATATATGGAGGAATGCAGATTATCCCATTTTTCACATATTAGATTTTTCTCTTCCTTCCACTCAAACAATTTTGTGCATATTTATAGAACAAATAGCGATTATGCACACTGGAAGTTTGATTTATAAGTCCATACGGATAGCGTCACATTGACAACTGAATAACGACTGATAATTCTTGAATTATTTTCGATATAAGTATTGACATATGGTTAACCCTATGCTATTATATACTTGTCACACGGGATTGCAGGAAAGGAAAGAGGTTATGAAAGATATGACAGACAATCAAATGGAGTTCATAACATGGCTCATAACCACAGCAACTGACAAGTGTAAAACTCTAGAAGAGGTAAAAGCCATGAATGAGCAAATAAGAGAACACTCAAAAGGCACTAGAAAGAAGCAAAAGAAAGAAGACGAAGAGTAACCAATAGGGAAATCCACAGGGCGGCACCCCAAAACAACCTGCAAGGCCGCCCCGTGTGAAACATATTATAGCAGGGACACAGGAGATAAGGCAAATGCCAAGAGGAAATCCAAACAAGCAGACCATAGCCACATACAAATACCAGACCAAGGCGGGATACATGACCAAAGGCTTCAAGCTTAAACGCGAGATTGTGGAAGACTTTGAAAAAGCTATCGAGAGAAGCGGGGAATCACAAGCTGCGGTCATTGCGGAATTCATGAAAAATTACACGCGGACACATTGATTTTAATCAATATTATAAAGAAACCATCAGCCGTTAATTCGGTTGGTGGTTTTTTTCACATGAAAAGGAGGGAGTACATAGTGTCTGCTCAACAAGCTATCGGCCACCAGTAGCTTAATCTTTCTTCCTTTTGTCTCAACCGTGCTATTGCGTTTTCTACCAAGCCAGATAGTGCACATAATAATAGATTTGTGTTAATCTCTTTCTGAACTCAACCAGCAGGGATGGCACATATGGAGCTTCTGTCTGGTATCCCGGCAGACCAACGAAGTACTGCAGGTACGGGTTCTCTCTGATCTCTTCCACGAGCTCCCTGTCAGAAAAGCCTAACTGCCTCTGTAGTAGTTACTATTTAATTTTAATTATCAAGCCTTAAATGGCTCATTCAGATCCTGCGTACCGGGGATAGCGAAAAGACCGTCCTTTATTACCACATACCTGTTTCCTGCCGCATCGACCGAAGCGATCTCTCCCAGCTCTTCATACGGAAGCGTGATATCCGTATGACAGTGGAAGTAAGCTTTCACGGGATCGCTTTTTCTGTACTTCAGTGTATGCTCGTTATCTTTGGCAATAAGTTCCCTGCCATCGGGATTATATGTGTGAAGCTCCTCTTCCCTCGAATAGCAGGTATCGCCCACTGCGAAATGAGGCCCTGTCTTTTCGGCAATAAGAATAGGTAGCTTATCAAATATGCCATACTTCTTTGCCATGACATACGCTGTCGTGTTGGTTCCTATAGCAAATTCGCCCATGGGAAGCGTCTTATGATGAAAGAGTATGTTTTCCTCGATATACCTGCGGTTCTCCTCTTCGCTCTCAAAGTTCCCGCAGGAATAATCCCTGACAAAGCCATCCTCGAAATCAAACTTAAGATCTTTGAAAATAAGACCGTTGATATATACCTGCGACACATGGAGCGTACCATTAGTGCCTGTAAGCTGAGGCGAAGTAAAAACCTCTCCCACAGGAATGTTAACATCCGCCACACAGTTCTCAAACACGCTCTCGTGTTTTATGTCGACTAGTGGATGAAGCTGTATCCTGATATCGGTAAGATTTCCGTTTTTCCCCTTAATCTCAACACATTCGCCTTTTTCAAGCTGCTCAATGATGCATTGCTGCATCCTTTGATACTTATTATATGGAAGCGTATTTATGTCAACTGTTTCTTTGAATATCTCCTTGAAATCCTTTCCTATCGCAGGCACAGGGTATGATATGATCGTAAGCGATCTTTCTTCACCGGGAATGTATTTATTCTGGATCTCAGACTCTCTTGATATAAGCTCCGTCCTGAGCTTTGCCTGCTTATCGGTAAGCCGGAGCGACTCCTCATGGTTTACGGGTATGAAATCCTCCATGCCGAAGCGCTCCATCACTGCCGGTCCCGCAAAGACTGAGGCAAGCTCCTTCACCTCTTCGTAGGTATTTTCCACGACCTCAAGCTTACGCTCCATATATGCCCTGTCAAGAAATAAAGCCTGATCCTCCCTGTGATCATAGTCCATCTGCTCATTGACAAGGTCTCCGTAATATCCGACTCTTGATATCCCGTTCCTCACGGCAGCGTGAAGACCTTTCCTGTATATCGTCGTATCAAGCCCTGCTTTCCTGAAGCCTTCTATTGATGCCTTAACCAGCCTCTCAAAGCCAAGATTATATCTGATATTAACGGTTTTCTTTTTTGACAGATCCTTTCCCGTGACCTTGAAGCCCGTGATATACCCCTGCACAAAGGTATCCGCCATCCTTTCTATATCCGCTTCGGGAAGGGAACCCATGAATTCCGCGAGCTTTCTCGTGTCATCACTCACGTACTCGCCGAATTTATCAAGATATGAAATATCCCTCAGATCAGATCCCAGAATGATCTGCTTCGCGAAATCTCTTGCAGGATCGACCACATCCCTGATCCTGTCTGCAACCGTCACGTCTGTATAGTCGGTTATAAATCCCGTGAGGATGGAGTGGACATCAAGGGTAAGCGCTTCCAGAGTCTCTGCGGGATATATATTCTTCTCTCCGTCGGCTTCCGCCATGAAAGCCGTGTATATCTCAAGAAACACCTCATACAGTATCGTGATGTCCTCAAGCCGTATGTCTCCCTCCGCGGCAAAGGGGATCACCGACGTCAGCTCATATGCAAGAAAGGATAAAAGCCTTCCCATGTCTGTACCGAAAAGAGATACGGCATATACAGGATTCGTATAGGCCCGATCATATTTTTCAGGCTTCAGATCCTCATAAGTCCCGTGAAGTAAAAATCCGGCCTCCCTGCGGAAGTATTCCCCATAGGGCTTCGGTATCTCACGCTCCGAAGCAAGTGATACCAGCCTCTCTTTTGCAAGGTCATGTCTTTCCCTGAGA
>JAFUWM010000123.1 GCA_017483425.1 Lachnospiraceae bacterium
TATATGGTCCCTATGTGCTGAATCCTTTTTACGATGACTGGATATTTATGACAGGAGAGAGGGATCTGCCTCAGCATTACCTGGGCTTCTGTCTGTACAGATCAAGCCCGTGGCAATTTCCGCTGGGACTTGTGA
The DNA here is from genome assembly GCA_017483425.1 of Lachnospiraceae bacterium. Taxonomy (GTDB): domain Bacteria; phylum Bacillota; class Clostridia; order Lachnospirales; family Lachnospiraceae; genus NK4A144. Next base: position 136 of record JAFUWM010000123.1, read on the forward strand.
CTACGGCGTCATTTCCCCATGATATGTCAGTAATATATACCGACGCGATACCGCTTTTTGCGTTTGCAGGGAAGCTGCTGGATCCGGTGCTTCCGCATACCTTTCAGTATCTGGGGATCTTCGGTTTGCTTTCAATGGCTCTGACCGGAGGCGTGGGAGCGCTGATCGTTTATGAATATACAGATAAAAAGTGGGTGGCGATCCTCTCATCCGTGCTTTATTCCATGAGCTGGGTGCTGCTTTACAGGATGTTTTATCACACCTCGCTTACCTCCCACTGGCTTTTCCTGCTGGCGTTTTATCTTTGGATCAGACTGGACTTAAAAGAGCATGCTTCCCTTAACTGCATTGCTTTTTTTGTTCTTTCCGTCATGTCGATGCTCATACATCCTTATATATGGGCTATGTGCGGCGGAATCATAGCAATGTGCCTCATAGAATACTTCATAGAGAATAAGAACATAAAAAGATTTATTTTATACGGGCTGTCATTTTGTATGGCGGGGTTCCTCTGTTTATACGCCTTTGGCGCGTTTACGGGAGGTGTGGGAGCGAGTCTTGGCGCCGGCTCCTATGAAGCGAATCTTAATACGTTTATTAATTCCATGGGATATGCGCTGATCCCGGGGATGCCGGTTGCCTTGCTGCAATATGAGGGCTTCGGATATCTGGGAGCAGGCGTGCTTTTGCTCCTTGTGGCAGCGCTCCTTACCGCTGTGGTTAAAAGGTTCCGACCACATATGGATCTGCACAGGTGGATACTCCTTATAACTGCGGTATGCTTTGTTATTTTCAGTATAATTCCTGAGATATCGTGGGGAGAGCATATCCTGCTCGATATAAATCTGGGAAAGGTCGGCCGGACCATAGTAGGAATATTCAGGAGCAACGGACGCTTCATATGGCCGGTCTGCTATATGCTTATGACTCTCTCCATAGTGTTCATTGCAAGGAAGCTTAATAGGAAGAGGCTGCTTATCCTTTTTGTGCTGTGTCTTGTATTTCAGACGATGGATATGATGCCATATCTCATGGAGGAGCACGGGAGATTCGCGATAAGAGATTATGATTACAAGGGGATTCTTGATGACAATCCTGCTCTGGATGCGGTGATAGACCGGTATGACCATATAGTCATGGATATAAAGGATGGAGAGGTCGATCAGTACTTAAGCTACTATGCTTATCTCCACGGGATGACCACGAATGACTTTTATTATGCCAGACCTATAGAAAGTAAGGTGCAGAACACACTGGAGGCGCTGCGAGCTGATATGTCAAAGAATAAATATGATGACACCCTGCTTTATGTACTGGGAGAGGAGCAGTTGGAGCTTTATAAGGGATTTGATCTTCATTTTTATGAGGTAGAAGGCAGATATCTTGCAAGCCATATACCCTTAGAAGGAATGGAGGAGATAAATATTTGAAACAAAAAGGACAAACACCTTGAAAGGCGTTTGTCCTGATTACTTAAGAGCTTAGTTGATTATACTGTATAAGGCTCAAGAACCTTAAGTACGTCGTCGATATTATCCTCAGCGTGTATATTGAGGTCGATCGGCTTCGA
>JAFUWM010000124.1 GCA_017483425.1 Lachnospiraceae bacterium
CCCCTGCTTGGCGTACAGCAGAGCCTGATTGTACTTTTTAATGGACTGGTTTATCGTATCAAGCCTGCTGGGATTTGCCTGTATGGTCTCTATGAAATCATCAGCTATGTTCTTGTCAGGCTTCATGCTCTTGCTGACGACCCACTCCGAAAAGGCTGCCACGGCCTCGCCCATCTCGAAATAGACAAGCCCCAAAAGGTTCCTTGCCTCTATATTCGTACGGTTCAGCTTGATACATGCCCTGAGCGATACCACCGCTCCCGACAGATCGCGCACCCTGGCCTTTGTCAGTCCGTCATTATAATACTGGTTTGAAGTCCATATTATACGCCTGTATTCTCTTATATCGGCACCGCAATTAGTGCAGAAAGTATTACTTGTGAGTTCCGCCCCACAGTTAAAACATCTCATTGCGTATTGCTTCTCTCCTCGAGGTGGACTATAAGATCCACCATGTCGGTCACATCTAGAGCCCTGATCTGGCTCTCGGCATCCTCCACCTCAGGCGACGGATGAAATTTTTTCAACTCTTCCTCAAAATCTATCATGTTTATTTCTTAAGCCCCGCTATCCTTTCCTTCACTTCCGACATCATCTTTTCATAGGACGCAAGCTTCTCTTTCTCCTCGGCTATCTTGCTCTCGGGCGCTTTGGAGAGGAATTTTTCATTACCGAGCATCGCGTTTGATCGCTTAAGCTCGCCCTCAAGCCTCTTTTCTTCTTTTTCAAGGCGCGCTATCTCCTCCGCAATATCTACAAGCTCCGCCAGAGGGATATACACCGTTGCGCTTCCGGTAACTACGGATACCGCATCATCCGGTATGCCGCTCTTATCGGTCTGGTAAGTAACTGCCGGAGCGTTTATTAGAGCCTTGAAATAAAGCTCGCCCGTTCTGAAGCCATCAAGCACCTCCTGATCCGTTGAAACGACTGTCGCTTCTGCCGCCTTTTTGGGCGGTACATTCATGGATGAACGGACATTTCGCACTCCCTTGACGGCTTCCTTTATTATCTCTATGCTCTTTTCATCCCTGGCAAAATCAAGCGCTTTTTCATACTCCGGCCAGCTTGAGATCATTATGGACTCATCCATATCGTCATCCGCCGTGTCTTCCTTTATCGTGCAGTATATCTCCTCGGTGACAAAGGGCATATACGGATGCAGCAGCTTAAGCGAGGTCGTAAGCACCTTCTTTAACGTGTAGAGAGCCGCATTCTGCGATACAGCATCATCGGTGTTATAGAGCCTCGGTTTCACCATCTCTATATACCAGTCGCAAAGCTCATCCCAGATAAAATCATATATTTTTGCCGCTGCCACGCCGAGCTCGTATTTTTCCATATTATCCGTGACTTCGCTGACGACCCTGTTCATCTTTGAAAGTATCCAGCGATCCACGGGCGCAAGCTCCTGATTAGAAGGCTTTGTGACCGTCTTTCCGTCCATGTTCAGGAGTATGAAGCGTGACGCGTTCCATATCTTGTTCGCGAAGTTTCTTGCGGCTTCGACCTTCTCAAAGGAAAACCTCATGTCGTTACCCGGAGCATTGCCCGTTATCAGCATAAATCGAAGCGCATCCGCGCCATACTTGTCTATGACCTCCAGAGGATCTATGCCGTTTCCGAGAGACTTGGACATCTTACGACCCTTCTCGTCACGCACCAGTCCGTGGAACAAGACCGTCTTAAACGGCTCTTTTCCCATCTGCTCATAGCCGGAGAATATCATCCTTATGACCCAGAAGAATATGATGTCGTAGCCTGTGACCAGCACATCCGTGGGGTAGAAATACTTAAGCTCCTCGGTATCCTCGGGCCATCCGAGCGTGGAGAACGGCCAGAGTGCTGATGAGAACCATGTGTCTAACGTATCGGGATCCTGTGAGAAATGGTTCTTTCCGCATTTAGGGCATACCTCGGGCGCTGTCCTCGAAACTATGAGTTCGCCGCAGTCCTCGCAGGTATAGGCGGGAATCCTGTGTCCCCACCAAAGCTGTCTTGATATGCACCAGTCCCTTATATTGTCCGTCCAGTTAAAATACGTCTTTTCCATATTCTCGGGAACAAGGCGTATCTCGCCCTTCTTTACTCCCTCGGCTGCCGGACGGATCAGCTCATCCATCTTTACGAACCACTGCTCCTTTACAAGAGGCTCAACTGTCGTGTGGCATCTGTCATGAGTCCCTACATCATGGGAATAATCCTCTATCTTAACGAGGAGTCCCATCTCATCAAGCTCCCTGACAATGGCATCCCTTGCCGCGTATCGATCCATTCCTGCGTATTTGCCGCCGTTTTCGTTTATCGTGCCGTCATCATTCATTATATTAATGATCTCGAGGTCATGTCTCTTTCCGACCTCGAAGTCATTAGGATCATGCGCCGGAGTGATCTTTACGACACCGGTCCCGAATTCCATATCCACGTAATCATCAGCGATAACGGGCATTTCACGGTTCATTATGGGAAGCATTACCTTCTTCCCTATGAGATCTTTATATCTCTCATCATCAGGGTTTACCGCAACCGCTGTATCACCTAGCATGGTCTCGGGTCTGGTCGTGGCAAAGGTAAGATAATCATCGGTGCCTATTATCTGATACTTTATATGCCAAAGATGGCTTGCCTGATTCTGATATTCAACCTCGGCATCGGATATCGTGGTCTGACAGACCGGACACCAATTTATCATCTTGTGTCCTTTGTAGATCAGCCCCTTATCGTATAGCCTCACGAAGACTTCATTGACCGCCTTATTGCAGCCCTCGTCCATCGTAAATCGCTCTCTGTCCCAGTCACAGGACGAGCCGAGCTTCTTTAATTGGCTTGTGATCCTTCCGCCGTACTCCTTTTTCCAGTCCCAACATTTTTCGAGGAATTTCTCACGCCCGAGATCCTCTTTTGTGATCCCCTGCTCCTTGAGCGTGCCTATTATCCTGACCTCCGTTGCTATGCTCGCATGGTCGGTTCCCGGCTGCCAGAGCGCATTATACCCCTGCATCCTCTTGAACCTCGTCAAGATATCCTGCATGGTATTATCAAGGGCATGCCCCATATGAAGCTGTCCAGTGATATTCGGGGGCGGCATCACTATCGTAAATGGTTTTTTTGATCTGTCCGCCTCGGCATGGAAATATTTCTTTTCGACCCATTTCTCGTAGAGACTGTCCTCTATGCCCTTAGGATCATA
>JAFUWM010000125.1 GCA_017483425.1 Lachnospiraceae bacterium
CTCTCTGGGACAGTATGTATGGGGCGGGAAACACTGATTTTCCGATGATGTATGAGTACTTTGTCACTTCGGGGATGGACGACCTTGTTACTTTCCCGGTTACCGAGCCTTTCTATAGTACTAGGTACTACAAGGGGGCTAAAAAGGATGAATCGGTCTCTCCAGGAAAGGAATGGCTTGACAGCGAGGAGTTTGACATATCAGACAAGGAGCTTGTGCAGGCACAGGCGGATTCTGTGGTTGACATAATTCAAAAATGCAGGTCTGACGGGCAGGCTTTTATATTTATTGAAAGTCCATGCTACTACAGACTCCAGGATGATCCTGTGTTCCGGAAATACAGGGAGAAGTTTATCGCCATACTTGATGAAAATGATGCTCCTTATATTCTGGCCTCCGACGTGGATTTTGACTCTCATAACGCAGAGTATTTTGAGGATATGAACCATATGTCGGCAAAAGGCCGCAGAGCATATACCAAAGAGCTGATACGTATCCTTGGGAATAGACTGAAGTAAAGATTTTGATGACTGCTTGGGAGGGACTGGCAATGAATAATGTGATCGAAATGCTTGAGTTATCTGCTGAAAAATACAAAGATAAGGTTGCTTTTGCGGATCCTGAAAAGAGCGTTACCTTTGGCGGATTATACGAAGCCGTACAGAGGGTGGCGACGCTTCTTTTGAAAGGCGAGATATGCGCGCCGTTTGAAGTGGACTCGGGTGTTGGATTTTATATGGAAAAGAGTGTTGACGCGGTATGCGCAATGCTTGGGGTTGTAAGGGCGGGGGGTTTTTACAGCTTCATTGATGTAAGGCAGCCGGCGGAGAGAGCGAGATCAGTGATCTCGGTGCTGGAGCCCGCTCTGATAATAACTGACGCGGAGAATAAGGACACGTTAAAGATGATAATGACTGCCGAGGCAAACGCTGACGCGGCAAGGGCGCTTATCGATCCGAATTTCGGAAAAAACAGAAAGTCACCTGTTAGCCCCCAGATCATACTTATATCGGATCTGCTGAGTCTTGCCGATGGCTGTGATCCGGATGAGGGACTGTTGGAATTTGCAAAGGCTGTGGAATATGACCTCATGCCGCTTTATGTAAACTTTACCAGCGGCAGTACGGGAACACCGAAGGGAGTCGCCGTAGGACACCGTTCGGTCATAGATTTTATATCGGAGTTTACCAAGACCTTTGGGATAGATTCCGATGATGTACTGGCGAATCAGGCTCCGTTTGACTTTGATGTCTCTGTCAAGGACGTATACAGCGGGCTTTGCACTGGAGCGAGGGTACAGCTTGTACCAAGGGATTATTTTTCCAATCCCACCGTTCTCATGGACTATCTGGCGGATAATAATGTAACGACACTTATCTGGGCTGTTTCCGCAATGTGCTTTGTATCGATAATGAACGGTCTTGATTACAGGAAACCTGAGCAGATCAATAAGGTAATGTTCAGCGGGGAGGTCATGCCGGTCAAGCATCTTAATAAATGGAAAAAATATCTGCCCAATGCGACTTATGTAAACTTATATGGACCAACCGAGATCACCTGCAACTGTACATATTATATACTTGACCGTGAGTATGAGAAGGATGAGACGATTCCGGCAGGCGTACCGTTTGTTAATGAAAAAGTCTTTCTGCTGGATGATGAAGATACGCTTGTGATGGAGCCGGAGACTGAGGGTGAGATCTGTGTGAGCGGCTCCTGTCTGGCTCTGGGATATTACAAAGACAGAGAGAAGACGGAGCAGGTCTTCGTGCAAAATCCCGTAAACGAGAGGTTCCACGAAAGAATGTATCGTACAGGTGATATAGGAAAGTACGATAACGACGGAAACCTTATATACGTTTCACGCAAGGACTTTCAGATAAAGCACATGGGACAGCGGATAGAGCTTGGAGAGATCGAGGTACAGGCAATGTCCTTAGATGGAGTGACAAGAGCCTGCTGTACCTATGATGAAAAGAAAAAACGCATCAATCTGTTCTATACAGGGGAAGCTGCAAAGGATGATGTGACTGTGGCTTTGCAGCGGAAACTGCCGCAGTATATGGTTCCGGGCAAAACGGTACAGCTTGATGAAATGCCTGTGAATAAAAACGGAAAGATCGACAGAGCGCAGCTTGCCGGTTATCCGCGGTAAGCGCGTTCAAGGATATCAACCGATACCCCGACATTAAAGAAGCGCTCGAAATACCTGCGGCCTTTCAGCCCAAGCTCGGGTAGCCTGTCTTTGTGGGCTTTTAACCAGCGGATACCTGTTATAAAGGCTTCGGGATCGCCTGCGCTTACGGCATAGCCGCAGCCTGCCTCTTCCGTTATGCAGACATCGATGTCGGTTGCCTCGTCCACGACCGCAAGGACAGGCTTGGCCTTTTGCATATAAGGCAGAAGTCTTGACGGGAAGTTAGGGATAGTGAAATCAGCGGAGAGGCTTATAAGCCCGACATCCGCATTGTTCACAAGCTGCTCGTATTCCTCTCTGGGAAGCTGGTGTCTGTAGGAAAAATTCGCGGGATTGTTTCTTTTTATGAAATCCTCTATTTTATGGCTTTCCGTCCCGTCACCCACGAAATAAAAGAAGACATCATTAAGCTCCGCTCTTTCACCGCAGGCATTGATCCCGGCAAGAAGTCCCTCTATATCCTGCGGACGGCCCATATTCCCGCCGAACACTATGCGAAGCCTGTCAGATACGGTGGCGCCTGTCTTCGCCGGAAGCTCCCTGACGGCAGCTGTATTAGGGAAATATTCAAGTTTTTTATCCGGGATATCGGGATTATGCTTTTTTACATATTCCACGTTTGCTTCTGACATACAGCCTATCCTGTCCGATAAGGAGTAGAGCTGTTTTTCCATATGCCGGTAATACCTGTAGATCAGACCGGAATCCGAAAACATGCCGAGATCGACGGCGTTCTGAGGGAATATATCCTTAAGCATCAGGTATTTTATGGAAGAACCGTAGTGCTTTTTGCAGTATTTTAAAACCGGGGCAAGGGTAATCGGAGGTGTGGGGTAGGCGATCAGGTCAAACTTTTCCTTATCGAAGCCGTCCTTTAGTATCTGTTTCATCCTTCCGGGGATTGATAGCTGAATCAGGGCTTTTTTTGCGGAACCGGCACCAAACTGGTCGGGAAGCTTCATATACACGGTCCTTATCCCATCTACGTCTATAACACCCGATGGGAGGCTCATATCGCTTGTGCCTGCTATAAGACTGACTTCATGTCCTCTGTCTTTGCATTCCTTTACAAGATCCAGATAGATCGTTGACTTGTTGAAATCAAATATCTGAAATAAGAATAGAATACGCATAATTTGCCCCATTCATTCAGGATGGATCATTTTCCGGAGTTCCTTTCCCAGAAGATCCCGTCCCGGTATCCTTGTATCGTTTTGTCATTGTCTGCCATTTCAAGCCTTTTTTCCGCCCAAATGCAGTACTGCTCATTCTGCTCTATGCCTAGATAGCGCCTGCCAAGCTTCTTTGCCGTAACCGATGTGGAACCGGAGCCAAGGAAAGGATCAAAAACCAGATCGCCTTTATTTGAGCTTGCAAGTATAAGCTTTGCGAGAAGCTTCTCGGGCTTCTGAGTCGGATGCGCTGTATTTTCCGGCATCGACCAGTACGGGATGGAAATATCATCCCAGAAATTCGAGGGATGTGTGTTCCGGAAGTTGCCGTTCTCTGTCTCCTCCCAATCCTTGGGCTTGCCGTCTGTCTTGTAAGGCGCGATGACCCGGCGGCGCAGCTTGACTGCTTCCAGATTAAATGTATAGCTGTCGGATACGGTGGCAAACCAGATATCCTCCATGCCGTTTTTCCAGTTTCTTTTTGCTCCCCGTCCCTTTTCTCTCTGCCATGTGATACGGTTTCTTATCTTGAAGTATCGCTGCAATACGTCGTATATAACGGGGCTTGATCTCCAGTCACAGCAGACATACACCGTGCCGGTGTCCTTTACCAAAGGATACAAAAGCTTTAGCCACTTATCCGTATATTCTGCATATGCGTGATCACTTGAACTCTTAAATCTCTCCCCGTGAAAATCCTTGTCGAGATTATAAGGGGGATCCACGATCGCGAGATCCAGAGAACCATGCGGCAGCTTCTTCATTGCTTCAAAGCTGTCACCCAGCAGGGTTTTGTTTATGATTGCATTTATATCAGGCTCTCCTGTCAGACTGTCCGCACTTAGGCATCTGTCCAGATATTCCGCGCCTTCCGTTACGTCGATATCTATGGTCTTATTACGGGGAGAACCCATCCTTTATCCCTGAAGCTTCTGAACCAGAGCATATATGGCTTCAGCGCTGTTGAAGTTCGCGGGCACGATCTCCGACGCAGGTATTGAAATGTCATATTCATCGTCAAGCGTGCTGATAATCTGTATGATGTCAAAGGACGTGAGAGTCTTGCTGTCTATAAGATCCTTTGCATTCGCAAAGTCCACATCATCCCTGACATCCTGAAGCAGTTCTATAAGTTCTTCCATTAGGTATTCTCCTTTTTACAAAATATCACATAGAATCAATACGAATCCATTTTAACTGTATTTCCCCGGATTGTCTAATAACAAAAAAACACGTTTCCCGACGAGGTATTATCAAGTCTGGAAATGTGGTATACTACTTCTATTACACTCCAATATAAGAATGAGGAGCCAGATACCGTTCGAGGCGTCTTTTGTCGAGTTACGGGATCGGCATCCGACCGGTGTAAGTCAGATATAAAACTGTGTTTTATTAGAGGAGACAAAGCTTAGATGAGTGAGATATTTGACGGAAAGACGCTGCTGATCACAGGCGGGACAGGCTCGTTTGGGACGGCGGTATTAAACAGATTCTTAGATACAGACATTAAGGAGATCCGCATATTTTCCAGGGATGAAAAGAAACAGGATGATATGCGTCATTTCTATAATAATCCTAAGATAAAATATTATATAGGAAATGTCAGGGATTACACCTCAATAGAGGAAGCGACCTATGGTGTGGATTTCATTTTTGCGGCGGCCGCTCTGAAGCAGGTGCCTTCATGTGAGTTTTTCCCTATGGAAGCGGTGCGGACAAATGTGATAGGAACGGATAATGTACTGACTGCCGCGATACATAACGGAGTTAAAAAGGTTGTGTGTCTTTCCACGGATAAGGCGGCATATCCGATAAACGCGATGGGTATTTCAAAGGCTATGATGGAAAAGGTATTCGTCGCGAAGAGCCGGACCGTTCCTGAGGACAGGACTCTCATCTGCGGCACGAGGTATGGAAACGTGCTCTGCTCCCGCGGCTCGGTTGTGCCCTTATTCATTGATCAGATAAGGGACGGCAGGCCGATAACCGTCACGGAGCCAAAGATGACAAGATTCGTAATGTCGCTTGAGGAGGCGGTGGAGCTTGTAATATATGCGTTCAACAATGCACATGCGGGGGATATCTTTGTCCAGAAAGCACCGGCGTGCACTATAGAAACTCTTGCGCAGGCTGTCAAAGAGCTCTTTCATTCGGAGCAGGACATAAAGGTCATAGGTATAAGACACGGTGAAAAGATGGCGGAGACCCTTCTTACATCCGAGGAGCGGGTAAAAGCGGTCGACGAGGGCAATTTCTTCCGGGTGCCGGCTGACAACCGGGATCTGAACTATGATAAATACTTTACCCAGGGATCGGTCAGGGATGATTCGGTCACAACATTCAACTCCGATAATACAGATCGGCTGGATGTGGAGGGAGTTAAGGAAAAGCTTCTGAAGCTTTCGTATATCCATGAAAGACTGAGAGAGTTCGAGCTGGAATAAAGATGAAGATCCTGGTTACCGGAGCGCATGGCTTCATAGGAAAAAACCTGGTAAGAAGGCTCAAAAATATCGGGTATACCGATATCATGGAATTCACAAGGGAAAATACTGAAGACGAGCTGAAAGCTTTTTGCTCCGAGGCGGACTTTGTGTTTCATCTTGCCGGGGTGAACCGACCTGAGAATGATGATGAATTCCGGACCGGAAATACCGATCTAACAAAACAACTTTCCACGCTGCTTGTGAAC
>JAFUWM010000126.1 GCA_017483425.1 Lachnospiraceae bacterium
TATATAATCCATGTTTTTTTCTCCGTTATATATGAATTTCGTTAAAGTCATTTATATTCCAAATCCGGACGATCTGTCAATGTTGTTTGTGCAATGCAATTTTAAATTGCGTTTGTTTCGCAATATTGATAAAATACACTCATGAGCATATATACATGTAAAAAATGCGGAAAACAATACGAATCTAATCGTCTTACCGACGGATACTGTGATGAATGCTCGGCGGAGTACCGTGATAAATACCATCAGGTAAGGGAATATCTCTGGCAGCATCCGGGGATCACTGCCAGTGAGATAGCAAAAGCCTGCGACTGTAATATAGGTCAGGTAATGAAGTGGGTAAAGGAAGACCGGTTTATGCTCTCTGAGGATTCGAGAGTTTCTCTGTACTGTGAGATCTGCGGTACCAAAATTCTGTCCGGTATATATTGTCCGTCATGCAGGGCGGAAGTCGAAAAGAGGGAAAAGGATGAGGCGAAAAATGCTCGCATCAGGCAGCATACCCAAAACATGCACGGCACATCGACAGAAAGATCAGGTCACGACGACGGTCAAATGCGCTTCCTGCATTAATTAACAATGGCATTATCACGGAATGATGCTTTTCTGGAGACATTTTTCACTTCGGCATTCAACGATGAGAACCTCGGGCGAAAATATTAGAAGAGTGTAGGTATATTTTTGTCACATTTTGGGGATTTCAAGAAATGGTGTAACATGTAAGAAAAACATATTTGATATTAATATAATAATCAATCTAATAATTAAATCGAAAATTCGTTATGATGACCGTCTGGGATTTTTATAAAGGGATGTGCTGGAGCTATATTATATAAATAATATAGACATATTTATATAATGACAGTAGTGTGCCGGAAGCAAGGAGAATCCTTGTGATATTATCTTTTAATCTTATCCACAAAAACAACAAAGGTAACAAAATAAAAAATGGTATTAACTATATAGGGGAAAGTATGATATAGTATACTTGTCTTTGTGTTTGTAGGACATTATTTTATTATGCTGAATTTTAGGAGCAGAAGAGCGAGGCTCATAAAAAAAGCGGTAGTATCGGCTGTGACGGCTGCCGCCATAATGGTAGGTACTGTAGCTTCGGCAGGAATATTGAAGCCGGCACTTGCAGATGATGAATATACTGCTGATATCCGTGATACTGTCGAGAAAGGTAAGCTAAGCGGTAAGACTGTAGTGCTTCATACTGGTGATGTGAACGGAGCCGTAGACGGGTATGCAAAGCTTTCTGCATTGAAGGACGATCTGGAGTCTGCCGGTGCTGAGGTTGTAATGGCTGATGCCGGAAATTATACACAGACGGGTGATGCCGAGAATGCTTTCAGAACCATAGACGGACTTATGCTTATGACATCCATGGGATATACGGTCGCTACCGCGGGTGACGCTGAGTTTTCCGGAGGATATGAACCTTTCAGAAATGATATAAGCGGGGCAAAGTTCAGGCTTATTTTGGCGAATGTATATAAGGATGATAAATCTGTACTGACCCCGAGTTATCTGTACAAGGCCGGTTCAGGATTAAAGATCGGTTTTTTGGGGCTGTCAGATCCGGGCAAGGTTGATGGCTTATCCGTGCTTTCCGGAAACGAGATGTATGACTGTGCTGCGACTGAGATTGACTCCCTTAAGAAAAGCGGAGCCGATCTTATAATTGGCCTTACGCATATCGGGATCATGGATGCGGAAAAGCTTTATCAGAATGTTAAAGGCATTGATTTTATAATTGATGGCAACGCGAATGTTGCCGCTACCCAGGGGGCTGAAGGAGAGCCTGTCCAGACAGTGGGAGAGCGGTTTGCATATATAGGCGCTCTGGTCATAGATAAAGAAGGGAATATCAACGATCACTATCTTATATCCACAGACAAGCTGGATTCTGATGCGGCGCTTCAGGAGATTACAGACCGCATTAAAGAACGTCTGGGATCATCCGTGGATATTGCTTCAGGTGATGAGATAGCAAAGATAATAGAGGAGTATGCGGAAGAAGCAGACGATAGTTCTGATGCTGCAGTTTCTGAAGATAAGAGCGCAGATAACAATAGCAAAGCAGAGAATACTGTCAGCAATGAGGACAGCGGCGATAAAGACAGCGAGGCTAATGCAGATGCAGAGATAAAAGATAATTCGGATATTGTTTCAGCAGATGAGAATAATTCGGATGCTGCTGCAGTAAAAGAAGTTTCTGAGACGGATGTAGAGACGACAGATACTGAGGGATCAGAAGATGCAGCTCTGTCTGTCGGTTCTGACGGGAAATACGAGGTAGTCAAAGGCGACTGCCTTTGGAAGATAGCGGAAAAACATCTTGGCGACGGAAGCCGCTGGGGTGAGATATATGAATTGAATTCGGATATAATATCTAATCCTTCACTTATTTACGTGGGACAGCAGCTTGTCCTGCCTCCGGGCTGATCTGTATATCCCGGGGTTTTGATTCCCTGACATTCTTTATGACACAACAAAATATGGTATGGTATAATACTACAAAGCGCGCAGGATGACAAAATTTGCGTGTGTCGTACAGATCCTGAATTGATCAGATAATGATATAAAAGGGGGAGCGTCATGAGAGACGGTTTTGTTAAGGTTGCGGCAGTTACACCCGAGATACGGGTTGCGGATCCCGCGTATAACGCGGAAAAAGTGATCGAAGGCATAGATGCGGCAGCAGCTAAGGGTGCAAAGATCATAGTATTTCCGGAAATGGTCATATCCGGTTATACCTGCGGGGATCTTTTGCAGCAGCACTCTTTGATAGATGCCTGCAAAGCAGAGCTCAAGCGGGTTGCAGAGTATACATCCGGGTTAGACGCGCTTATATTTGTCGGAGCGCCGTATTATTTCAGAGACAAACTCTACAGTGTCGCGGCGGCACTGCACAGAGGCCTTTGCATAGGTATAGTTCCCAAAACATATATTCCGAATTATTCTGAATTCTACGAGGCAAGATACTTTTCCTCGGGGAATTCTGCGATTCTGACGACAGATTTCTTTGGAACGGGCATTCCTTTTGGAACTCATATAATATTTGAAAACGGAGAGACTCTCCCTGATTTAAAGATCGCCTGCGAGATATGTGAGGATCTTTGGGGTCCGGCGCCTCCGTCTATTCTGCATACCATGGCTGGAGCAAATCTTATAGTAAATCTTTCGGCTTCGGATGAGATAGTTGGAAAGGATGCATACAGGCGGCAGCTTGTAAGCCAGTCATCCGGCTCCGAGATAACAGCGTATATTTACACCTCGGCTGGAGCAGGGGAGTCAAGTCAGGACCTCGTATTCGGAGGACATGATATCATTGCGGAAAACGGCCAGATCCTTGCGGAATCAAAGCTTTTTACAGACGGAGTCATAACTGCGGACATTGATGTGGAAAGACTGATGTCTGAGCGGAGAAAGAGAAATACTTTTACTGAAAATGTTTATGATGATTATGTGAGGGTTCCTTTTTTAATAAATGAAACTCTGGTTGACATAAAACGAAACATTGCTTCGCTTCCTTTTGTGCCTGCGGATGGTAGAGAACGAAAAGCCAGATGTGAAGAGATCGCTGACATACAGTCGATAGGACTGGCAAAAAGATTATCACATACAAGTTTACATAATGCCGTCATAGGTCTTTCCGGCGGACTGGATTCCACGCTGGCGCTTATGGTCACGGTAAGGGCTTTTGACCGGCTTGAGATCGCAAGAGACGGAATACACGCTGTCACTATGCCGGGGTTCGGCACGACAGACAGAACATATGATAACGCGGTAAGTCTTGCAAAAACACTGGGATGCTCTCTTTCGGAAATTGATATAAAAAGATCGGTGACACAGCACATGTCAGATATAGGGGCTGATATAAACGTGCATGATGTCACATATGAAAACGCGCAGGCAAGAGAGAGAACGCAGATCCTTATGGATGTGGCAAATAAGCTGTCTGCTCTTGTGATCGGCACCGGGGATATGTCTGAGCTCGCGCTGGGATGGGCCACATACAACGGGGATCATATGTCCATGTATGGGGTCAATGCCGGAGTACCAAAGACATTGGTAAGACATCTGGTTTCATATTTTGCGGATGAGGCGAATATTCAGGGAAATGAAAAACTGTGCGAGGTGCTGAGGGATATACTGGATACTCCTGTGTCACCGGAGCTTCTGCCGCCTGAGGATGGCAAGATAAGCCAGAAGACTGAGGATATAGTGGGGCCTTATGAGCTTCACGATTTTTTCCTGTATTATATGCTCAGATTCGGGTTCTCACCGTCAAAGATTTTCAGACTGGCAAGGCTTGCTCATAGTGAAAATTACGAACCTGATGTCATACTGAAATGGTTAAAGGTGTTTTATAAGAGGTTCTTTTCCCAGCAGTTCAAACGGTCATGCCTTCCTGACGGACCTAAGGTCGGAACTGTGGCGGTATCTCCCCGCGGAGATCTCAGGATGCCCTCGGACGCGTCTGCAGATCTCTGGCTGAAAGAGATCGAACAAATATCGATATGATATATTACTGATATGCGCAGACGAGGTAATTAAATATTAGCATAATATACCGGCACTCAAAAATCTGCCGCCGCAAAGATAAAAGAGACAAGAGAAATAGAATATAAATACTATAATCATATTATTACAATATGTAATTTATAACAGTTCTTTTTCTCGAAAGCTGCCCGGAGCAGACACGGAAGAATTTGGTAAATAAATGAAGGGATCATAAGATTATGAAACGAAGATTTCTCAGAGGACTTTTGATGGTTTTCACAGGGCTATCTATACTCACAGGATGCAGTGGTAACAGTACAGATACTGATGTAAAAATGGCGGATGCAGAGGATTCTGACGCATCAGTGTCCGCCGGTGAAAAAGAAGACGACACGGAGAGTATGTTTAGTGAAAACGAGCTTTCATCGGATGATGTGGATTCACGGTCAGAGACACCCTTTGAAAGCGGGCTTTCAATTGGAACCGGAGATAAAGAATCCGCCGGAGACGATGGATGGCAGCAGGCGTATAGATCATACCTGAAAGAGAATCCCGCCGAGGACGGAGAGTATGCATATGCGCTGATCCACGTGGATGACGATGATATTCCCGAGCTTGTCATAGATACAGGATATGAAGCCGGAGGATGCCGGATCCTTACATGGCATGACGGGGATCTTGATGTGCTCCAGACGTCCAGACTGTATTTTACATATATTGACAGGGAGAATCTGCTTGATAACAGCGACGGACATATGGGATATTATTATGATTACGTTTTTGAGATAGAAAACGGTAAATGGAGAGAGATTTTTGCA
>JAFUWM010000127.1 GCA_017483425.1 Lachnospiraceae bacterium
CCCCAGCCTCTGAACGCAAGGTAGCCGGCAAGTGTAGCTATCCATGGCGGGATATTTACATATGCTATCAGATAACCCAGTATCACACCATAAACTATACCGACCAAAAGCATAACAAGAACGGATACCCCGGGATTAACCTGTTTGACGGTCATGAGTATACCGCCTATCGCTCCCAAAAAGCATACAAAAGAACCGCAGGAAAGATCGATATTACCGCCTGTGAGCATACACATAAGCATACCTGTCGCAAGCACGAATACGTATGCGTTCTGTGTAATAAGTGCATTAAAGTTCATTGCCTGAAACATCTGACCGCTTGTCATAACCGTGAAAAAGATATAAACCAGGACAAGGACTATAAGCATTGCATTTTTCTTTAGTACTGATATTGCTTTATTATTATTCATGACTCCTCCTCCCTTACTTTTTCTTCTGATTTGACACAACATCAAAGATGATCGCTATCAGAACGACAAGGCCTTTGACGACTTTCTGATAGTTGGCCTCAACTCCCATGATACTCATACCCATGTTTATGACACCCATGAGCAGAGCACCGATGACTATACCAAATATATTTCCTTCACCGCCGTATGCCGACGCGCCGCCGATGAAGCAGGCTGCTATTGCATCCATCTCATAGCCCTGTCCAAAAGTCGGCTGAGCCTGAGTAGCCCTCGCGATTGTTAATATCCCGGCAAGACCTGACATAAGACCCATATTCACATACGCGAAGAAGTAGACCTTCCTGGGATCGACTCCGGAGAGAGCCGTTGCTTTCTCGTTTCCGCCTACGGCATAGAGATAGCGGCCCATGGTCGTATTTGAAGTGATATAAGCGTATACCAGAAGCACAAGGCCGATCCATATAAGTGATGTGGGTATTCCCTTATAGCTTGCGAGCTTTATAAAGAACCATATAACAGCCGCACTTATTATGACCATCTTTATAACTTCCGAATAAAAAGGTCCGACATCATATCCGGCCTTGATAGCTGCCGCCCTGCCTCTGATGACCATAAGCACGTAAATAACTACAAGGATGATGCCTACTAAGATACAGGTGATATTGAGCCCCTGTCCGCCAAAGAGATCGGGAATATAGCAATCCGCTCCGCCACCGAATACATTAAGGAATGCCTGGTTGCGGATACCTATCGTATAACCCTGAAGCACGACGTTTGATAATCCTCTGAAAGCATACATGCCGGCAAGTGTCGCAATGAAAGGCGGTACCTTTATATAAGCTATCCAGAATCCCTGCCATGCTCCGACAAGCAGACCGCCTATGAGCATTACTATCACGGCAAATATCCAGCTGATATTCTTGTCCATCATTACAGCTCCGATACCGCCTATGAAGCAGACTACAGAGCCGCACGCAAGGTCGATGTTACCGCCGGTAAGGATACACAAAAGCATTCCGGCTGCAAGGACAAACACATACGCGTTCTGTGATATAAGGTTGTTAACATTCTGAGGCAGAAGCATCTTTCCGCCTGTCACCGCATGAAAGAAGATGATAACCGCTATAAGGGCAAATACCATCGTATATTTCTTAAGTACATCTTTAATATTTATACTCATGTCATTCACCCCTTCCCGACTGTACTATGTTCGCCATTATACGCTCCTGGGATGCCTCTTCGGCATTGAGCTCTCCGACGAATCTGCCTTCGTTCATGATATATATCCTGTCACTCATACCGATGACCTCGGGAAGCTCTGAGGATATCATAACCACCGACTTTCCTGCCTTTACGAGATCATTTATTATACAGTAGATCTCATATTTTGCTCCGACATCAATACCTCTGGTTGGCTCATCCAGGATCAGGATGTCCGGATCGGTAAACATCCACTTCGCAAGGAGTACCTTCTGCTGGTTTCCTCCGGAAAGATTTCCCACATTCTGCTCTACAGAAGGGGTCTTGGTGCTGAGCTTTTCCCTGTACTCATCAGCAACCTGATATTCCTTATCTTTATCAATAACTCCGTTATTGCTGACACCCTTCATATTCGCAAGCGATGTGTTTACCCTTATGGGATTTGAAAGGACGAGACCGTTACCCTTTCTGTCCTCGGTAACATAGGCGAGCTTCGCCTCGATCGCGGCTCTTGAATTCTTCAGATCCACATTCTGTCCGTTTATCTTGAGTGTTCCGGTGATGCCCGAGCCGTACGACTTTCCGAAGATGCTCATCGCAAGCTCCGTACGTCCTGCGCCCATCAGACCGTAGATGCCGACAACTTCGCCTTTTCTTACCTTGAGATTTACATTATCTACCACTTTACGTTCCGTGTAGAGAGGATGGTAGACCGTCCAGTTCTCTACCTCCATATTTACATCGCCAAGCTCTACTCCCTCTCTCTTGGGGAAGCGGTTTGTAAGCTCACGCCCGACCATTCCGCGGATTATTCGATCCTCATTTATCTCCATATTATGGCAATCCAGAGTCTCTACAGTCGAACCGTCACGGATGACCGTGATCTTGTCCGCAACATACACAACCTCGTTGAGCTTATGACTGATTATTATCATTGTCATGCCCTGCTTCTTGAATTCAAGCATGAGATCGAGAAGCGCTCTCGAATCCGTCTCGTTCAATGAAGATGTGGGCTCATCAAGGATAAGGAGCTTCGCGTGCTTGGCAAGAGCTTTCGCTATCTCAACAAGCTGCTGCTTACCTGTTCCTATATCCTTTATCAATACTCTTGAAGATTCCGAAAGACCGACCATTTTCAGATACTTGTCAGCCTCGCCGTATGTCTCGTTCCAGTTGATAGCGTTCTTTTTTCCTCTTTCATTTCCGAGGAACATATTCTCGCCTATTGACATCTGCGGCACAAGGGCAAGCTCCTGATGGATTATGACTATTCCCTTCTCCTCAGAATCCTTTATCTTCTGAAACTTACATACTTCCCCATTATATACTATATCTCCCTCATAAGTTCCGTACGGATATATTCCGCTGAGGACATTCATGAGTGTGGATTTTCCCGCCCCGTTTTCGCCGACCAGAGCATGAATCTCGCCTTCTTCAACCGAAAGGTTGACATTGTCCAATGCCTTTACGCCGGGGAAGACCTTGGTAATATGATCCATTCTCAGCAATTCTTTTGCCAAAACTTTTCCCTCCTCTCAATACCTTCTATGTAATACGGTAAAATGGGGCGGGCATTGCCCGCCCCAAATTTCAGTTTGGTTAAAATTTGAGAGTCTTCTCAATTACTTAAGCTGATCCTCTGTGTAGTAACCTGAATCGATAAGGATCTCCTTATAGTTGTTTGCATCTGCGAATACAGGCTCGCAAAGGTATGAAGGAACTGTGATCACGTTGTTGTTGTATGTCTCTGTATCGTTTACATCAACGGTCTCATCCTTAAGGATCTGTCCAACCATCTTAACAACCTGGCTTGCAAGTGTACGTGTATCCTTGAATACTGACATTGACTGCTTGCCTGCGATCATGTTCTTTGTATTCTCGATATCGCAGTCCTGACCTGTGATGATGGGATATGAGCCGTTGTAGTTAGCTGCAAGAGCGTTCTCAACACCAAGTGCTGTAGAGTCGTTTGAGCAAAGCCATACATCCACGTTAGTGCCATCTGCATAGAAAGATGAAAGGATGTTCTCTGCTCTTGACTGAGCTGTCTCTGTTGCCCATGTAGGTGTAGCAACCTCTTCAAATGTCTTCTGGCCTGAAACTACGTTGAGCTTGCCCTCGTCGATGTAAGGCTTGAGCACGTCCATAGCGCCGTTGAAGAAGTAACCTGCGTTGTTGTCACCGGGATCTCCTGCTGTGAACTCGATGTTGAAAGGTCCCTCAGCGTTGTCGAGATCAAGAGTATCCTTTACATATGTGCCCTGAACTGTACCAACCATGTAGTTATCAAATGTAGCATAATATGAAACCGCATCTGAATCCATGAGCAGACGGTCATAAGCGATAACCGGGATAGCTGATTCTTTAGCCATGTCAAGAGCCTCACCAAGTGAAGAACCCTCTATAGCTGCTATAACGAGAACGTTGCATCCGCTTGAGATCATGTTCTCAACCTGTGAGAGCTGGGTCTGGACATCGTTTGAAGCATACTGAAGATCAACTTCATATCCTGCCTCTGTAAGCTCTTTCTCCATGTTTGCGCCGTCCTGATTCCATCTCTGGAGATCCTTGGTAGGCATTGAAACGCCAACCTTAAGGCCTTCTGAAGGAGCAGCGGTTTCTTCTGCCGCGGTATCCTCTGCTGCATCATCAGCGGGTGCTGCTTCTTCCTCTGCTGCAGGAGCCTCTTCCTCTGCAGGTGCTGCCTCTTCCTCTGCTGCTGCCGGCTCAGCCGTATCTGCAGCAGTGCTGCCACAGCCTGCGAGCAAAGCTGCTACCATAGTCATTGAAAGAATAGCACTAAGTAACTTTTTCTTCATGTTTGTTTTCCTCCCTTATAAAATAGTGATTGTTGAAGCTTTTTGAAGCTTAGTACAGATATGATACTAGCACACTGTTTTCTGAAACGAAACAGGAAATAATTGCAGACATGAATGATCGGATCAGATTAAGGGTAGCACAAATTTGTCCCGGACTTTACAAAATTGTGCTATCCTACAAGTTACCATCGGCAAAATGCATGTTGATTCCATTTTTTATTTGTAATATTACCTTAATCGTGCTAAATTAGCCGTAATTGGACGATACATGCAAAAAATTCCTCTTCTAAAAGGAAACAGAAATGTACAGGATAATGCTGGCCGATGACGAGGGGATCGTCACTGATTCTATCAAGTTTATAATCGATAAGGAATTTGCCGGGCTTTGCGAAACAGAAACGGCAAAGACGGGAAGAGCCGTTATCGAGCTTGCGGAGACTTTCAGGCCTGATATCGCTTTCATGGATATACAGATGCCCGGTATAAACGGGATAGAGGCAATGAAGGAGATACGCAGGACGAATTCATCCACGGTGTTTATCATACTCAGCGCGTACGATAAATTTGATTATGCTAAGGAAGCTATAAACCTCGGTGTACTGGATTATCTGAATAAACCCTTCAGCAAGGAAATGATAGTGGACGTGCTGGGGAGGGCGATGAAGCAGATAGATTCCGCGAAAGAAAGGCGCAGACAGGAGCTGTCGATACGTGAAAAGATAGAGACAGTCACTCCGGTCATAGAGAGCGGATTCGTATATTCAATACTGTTTCAGGAGAGCCAGGCCGTAACGGAAAACTATAAGGAGCTGCTCAGCATAAAGGATGACTACGGGTATATGCTGGTGATGGCAGTCATTGATGCGGATTCTGATTCTGAGAACCCTGTGGGCTCTGGCATAAGGGTTCAGTCCGAATATACAAAGATACGGGACATGATACGGGGAAGGCTTGGTTGTGTCACGGGACCGCTGCTTTCTAATAAGATAATCTGCTATTTCCCGCAAAAAGACGCGCGGATGGAGTATGATGACAGGGTCAGGATAATAACAAGATGTGAAGAGCTTTTGAAAGAACTTCTTGAAAAAACCGGGATCAGCGCGCGCATAGGAATCGGCACGGTACAGCCTGTCGAGGCGGCTTCTGACTCCTATAAAGCGGCACTGGAAGCGCTCCATCTCTCAAAGGCTGAGGTTGCACACGCAAGCGACCTTCCCATTGGCTGCGCATATGAGCCTGACTATCCGGCGGATCTGGAAAAGAAGCTCTTTGCGGCAGTAGGCTCGGGAGACGCTAACCTTACAAGTGAATACGCGGCTAGCTTTTTTGCATGGATGAAAGAAACATATCCTGACGCGCTCATAGACGCGAGACTGAAGTGTCTTGAGTTTGTACTGTGGGCCGAGCGGCTGTCCTATGAGTCGGGAGGCATGACGTACAGATTCCTCCGCCGCTCCGACTATCTGCCTTCCCTGATGGGTTGTAATGATTTTGACGAGCTGGAAAGCTGGTTTACAGGAAAGATAAATGAAGCGGCGCGCAATGTAAACGCCAAAAAAGAAGAAAAGCTTGACAGTCTTGTCGAGGAGGCAAAGAGCTATATAGCTGAGAACTACTCAAAGGATATATCACTTGACGAGATATCCGGAAGGGTCGATGTCAGTCCTTATTATTTCACGAGGCTTTTTAAGGAAGAGACAGGAGAGACATTTCTTGAATACCTTACCGGACTAAGGATGGATAAGGCAAAGGAGCTTATGAGGGATCAGAGCATTTCCGTAAAGGATATCTGTACACAGGTCGGGTATTCTGATCCCAATTATTTCTCGAGGATATTTAAGAAGACTGTAGGAAAGACACCCACGGAATATCGTGCGGAAAGTGCAACGGGATAAATATTTGGAATGAAGGATTTTCTCAAAAGAATAAAATGGATGGCAATACTATACGCGGTAGCAGCGATGCTTCTTACCGGCTGCGGCAGCGGTTCCGAAGATAAGGAGGAGCCGCAGGATAAGGTTGAGGCGGGGGATGAAATACAGATCGGTATAGCCTTCGACAGCTTCCTTATCGAGCGCTGGGAAAGGGACAGGGATATTTTTGTATCCAGAGCGAGGGATCTCGGCGCTGCTGTTAATGTCCAGAACGCGAACGGGGATGTGCAGAAGCAAAAGGAGCAGATAAAATACCTGATCGATAAGGACATGGATGTCATAGTCGTCATAGCGGTTGACAGCTTTTCTCTCAAGAAAGAGATACAGGAAGCCGAGGACGCAGGCATAAAGGTAGTGGCTTACGACCGGCTGATAAACGATGTGCCGCTGGATCTTTACATATCCTTTGACAATGAAATGGTCGGCAGGTTTATGGCTGACGCGATAATCGACAAGCTCCCTTCTGGCGGGCGGGTCATGAAGATAAACGGCCCCACTAAGGACAATAACGTGCTGCTTGTGAATAAAGGCTTTGATGATGAGATCCGTGGGCATGGCATAAATATATTCGATACATATTATGCCGACGAATGGAAAGGCGAGGAGGCATTTAACTATCTTTCGGAAAACCCCGAGAAAGCGGACAGGGCTGATGCTGTTATGTGCGGAAATGATTCCCTTGCCGGACAGGCTGTGAAATATTATTCAGAGAAACGCCGGGCCGGAAGCATACCGATAGTCGGGCAGGATGCCGATCTGGACGCGTGTCAGCGGGTAGTTGAGGGCACACAGACGATGACGGTGTATAAGAGTATAGACCAGCTCGCCCAGAAAGCGGCAGAGTCCGCTGTTTCACTTGCAAAAGGAAACAGCGTGGCGGGTATTACGCAGGTAGAGAACGGAAGCCACGAAGTTCCGTATCTCAGCATTCCCCCGATAATGGTAACCAAGGACAATATTGACAGTGTCATCATAGACGGCGGCTTCCATCTGCGGGAGGACGTATACCTGAATGCGGATTAGGAAAGCATATACAAGCAGACCCATATTATCGGAAATCCCACGGACTGTCTTTTCTGTGTGGCTTTTCGGTGAATTCTTTCTCATGATAAAGCGATATTTTCTTTCCGTGCTGGAATTCATCAAGCATCTGGCACTTTAGATCGTATGTTTCCGATATTACCCTAGCTTTTGTCTCGGGGATCCCCCACCTAGTATAAAAATCCATGACCTCGCTCTTATCAGGAAGGAGATCGACGCGCAATATATCTTTATTCTTTACGTGCGAGAGCATTCTTTCTTCGGATCTATGGAATCCCGTTATCTCGATACTTAGAAGTTCAGCCCTTGTAGGAGGCACAGTTCTGTCATCATCTGCATACAACATACTGTTGCCTGAATCAAATATTGGGGCGGGACCCGTTAGTCTTCCTGAGTCGGAATCCCGGAGCACGCCGAAGTTTAGGAGATGCTCATCGGTGTTGGTGATCACGAAGTCACTAAGCGTCAAGTAGTCCATGTATTCCTGCATCCAGTCAATCCCGGCCGCCGTACACGTGGAAATATAGAAATCATATCCGGACACGCTACCGGCCTTCTTCGCCGATTCTACTATCTCGTATGCAGGAACGAATTCGACATTTTCGTTTGTGAAAGCATGACACCCACTTTGAATGTTTTGGTCGGCAGATTTCCGCAATCCATACTGCACAAAAGGGATATTGTTATCTTGCCGCTTGTGTATCATTGAGGCCATGGCCTCATTCACAGCCTGTTGTCCGAAGTGCGTGCTTGCCGTCTTCACCAGCATGGGAGGGTGTTCGTTAAGATCCCAATACTTTTCCATCTGTCCGCCAAGTGTTGCGTTTGGGTCATATGAGGTTGCATTGTGGTACGGGAGCTTGCCTTCATTATATTCCGCCTGCTTGTGTAATGAGACATCTTTCCAGTGCAGGTCTTCGTCAATGGGGCAGAGCCAGTAGCAGTCGGTCATACTGAGGGCAAGGTTCTTTGCCAGGTACTCATAACTCGTTAAGCAACCGGCTTTCCTAATAACCGATTCCATCATTCGTCTTGATCCGGGAACAGCTCGCTGAATCCACCAGATCTTCATCTTTTTAAGTGTCGCATTTCCAAGGAAGGGCTCCAATTTCGTACCCGCACTCTTCCAGCCGGACAAAGCCCCTCCGCTCGTTTCTATCCTGACGGTGCCGCATACACTGTCCTTGTGCATCAACTTATAGAAGTCTTTATCAATTCCTGGCATTTGTTCTCGGTTTCCTTTTCATATATATAACCGTCAATCAACATTTCAGTAATATCGTAGTATAACGAACTTTCGTTATGCAATCAAAGGATTTGATGATTATCTGACTCAGTCCGAATCCGGTACCGGAATAAGTATATCGACTATTGTCCCCTTATCCCTGCCTTCGCTGAATATATGCATGACTTCTTCCCTGTCATAAAAAAGCCTGAGTCTCGATATCACGTTTGCTATCCCTACTCCGTTTGAATCCCTCATGAGCGGATCCTCTCCCGCATTTCCGGTCATGACAGTCCTGATCCGCTCCTCGCTCATCCCTACTCCGTTATCCTCTATCCTCACCCTTATAAGCTCCGGAAGCCTCTCCACTTTCAGGATGATCCGCTTCTCCCTTTCAATGTTCCTTATCCCATGGTTCACCGCATTCTCGACAACGGGCTGCAGTATCATTCCGGGAACCGATACCAGGAGACATTCTTCGTCCAGCTCTTTTGAAAAATGTATCTCTCCTGAAAACCTGACATTTAATATATGAATATAATTATCCACCAAAGCTATTTCCTGTTCAAGCGTCGTCTCTTTCTCATCGCCTTTGATCTTGTATCTGAAAAAGGCAGCTACATTTTGCAGATATCCGGATGTTTTGTCAGCATCCTCGAGCATGGCAAGCTGCGCTCCCGCATTTAATGTATTATAGAGAAAATGCGGGTCAATCTGAGCCTGCAGGTATTTCAGCTCGGCATCCTTGAGGTGCGTCTCCATGATGATCTCTCTCTGCCGCACCGGATCCATGATATTTTTTGTCATAACGGAGGTAAGCAGTATATTAATGATCGCAACTACTATGATGACTGACATCGTCACGGCGGCAAGAGATCTTAACGAGTCTCTTAAGGCCGAATATTTCTCTGAATTCCTCTTGAACTGTTCATTGTTCAGGCTGTATATATATGCATTGATATAGCTGTAAATCTTTTCAGATCTTTCATAGCCTGCATTATATTTTTCAACGACCCTGCCGCGCTTTGCCTGTATCGTCTCCTCGGCAACCGACAGATATGTGTCCGAAAGCCCCTGTATATCCTGCAGGATCGCCATATTGTCCCTGCCCTGTCCCTGAAGCACAAGCTCCGAGAGATAATCCCTGTACTGCTGTGTAGCGTCAAAATACTGCTCCATCGAATCCGTGGATTTTGTATTTAAGTATTCCGTCATGCTGCCCCTCACCTGGCTCAGTGAGTCTGACAGCTCTCCTATCGTTACATTCGTGGAATACAC
>JAFUWM010000128.1 GCA_017483425.1 Lachnospiraceae bacterium
CCACCCCGTCTTTCTGGTTGCAGAATATGTAGTACTTTCCTGCGGGGATCTGTAATGATCCTATGCTGTCTTTGCCGCGTTTTATTTCCTTACTTACATTTACCGTACCTGTTGTATTTACGATTGTAATATTGATTAAATCCGTTGTATTATTCGCTGTCAGTGTTATCGCGCCGGCTTTGGCGGAAAATGAATAATAATCGACTGTATCGTTAACAGCAAACTGCCCCGTGATTTCGCTTCCCGTAGAGATAGGAAACGCAGTATTCATATTATCATTACGATTATCTTCAGTTTCTTTGAAGGTTTCTTTGGCTGATGTAAAATGCCACGTGATATCTGTATCTTGAGCACCGTCATAAAAATCCCAAATCACAAAATAATACGATCCCCCGATCAGATTAATACCTTCCGTATAAGTGTTCCCACCTCCATCATAGTGGGTACGAAAGAGTTCGTTTCCGTTTGAATCGAAAACTGTCCGACAGGTGGTATCATTTTTTACAACAAAAGTCTGGGTTATCTTTCCTGATGAGGGCAGATCCAGTTTATAGGTCACGGTACCCCCAGTATAGGTGTATGGAACATCAAACTGTCCCTGTATCACATTTGTCCATCCGTTCAATCCTCCACCTAATCCGGCCGCATCGGCAACTGCATCATTGGACTCTTCCAAGGTTGTCTCTTCCGGCATAGCCTTCTCATCGGACTCTTCCGAGGCTGTCTCCTCTGTCACAACCTTTTCATCAGACTCTTCCAAGGTTATTTGCTCTGCGGTAGTCTTTTCATCAGACTCTTCCGATGTTGCTTGCTCTGTCACAACCTCTTCATCGGATCCTTCCAGTGATGATGCCAACACATCCCTCGTCGTTAAGGCCATCGGGATATTGCATAGCAGTACTACTGTAAGCGCCAGTGCCATAGCTTTCTTAATGTTTTTCATCTAAGCCCCCTCCTTTAGCTCCATAGTTCTCTGATAAATATACTGTTAAAGTGCATGTCATATAGCATAAAGCATGACTTGTTGATAATATCATGAAAATGATGGGGGGGTCAAATGCACGCTCACAGGTCTCACAGGTTTCTCTGTTATAAATAAAAAAGCAAATATTTAGATAATGTGGTAAAATATAAAAGATTGTATTTTATTATATGGAGGTATTTAAGCATGGGATATAAGGAAAGCTATAACGAGTGGCTGAATGACCCTTACTTTGACGGGAAGACAAAGGAAGAGTTAAAGGGTATAGCGGATGATGAAAAGGAGATAGAGGAGCGGTTTTACAAGGAGCTTGAGTTCGGTACCGGGGGACTCAGGGGTATCATAGGCGCCGGGACAAACCGCATGAATATATACACTGTACGCAAAGCCTCACAGGGGCTTGCGAACTATATAATAAAGAATAACGGTCAGGATAAGGGTGTCGCGGTCGCTTATGACTGCAGGTTCATGTCCCCGGAGTTTGCGGATGTGACGGCGCTCTGCATGGCGGCTAACGGGATCAAGGCATATGTGTTTGATGCCCTGAGGCCTACTCCCGAGCTTTCATATGCCCTGAGAGAGCTTCACTGCATAG
Source organism: Lachnospiraceae bacterium (assembly GCA_017483425.1). Lineage (GTDB taxonomy): Bacteria > Bacillota > Clostridia > Lachnospirales > Lachnospiraceae > NK4A144. Next base: position 1,578 of record JAFUWM010000128.1, read on the forward strand.
CAGGAGTCGTGGTAACGGCAAGTCACAATCCCCCCGAATACAACGGATATAAGGTCTACTGGGAGGATGGCGCGCAGGTTTCGGTGCCGAGGGATCAGGAAATAATAGATGAAGTAAATAAGGTTAAGATCACCGAAGCAAAGACAATGGATCTTGAGGAAGCGAAGTCGAAAGGACTCTATAATGTCATCGGCAGCGAGATAGATGATAAATATATAGCGGAGCTTAAAAAGCTTATAATCCATCCCGAGGTGATCGAAGAGATGGCGGATGATATAAAGATCGTTTATTCTCCTTTCCACGGCACGGGAAATGTGCCGGTCAGACGGATACTGAAGGAGCTTGGCTTCAAGCACGTATTTGTGGTTCCGGAGCAGGAGCTTCCGGATCCCAAGTTTACGACTCTTGATTATCCAAACCCCGAGGATCCGAAAGCATTCACGCTTGCGCTTAAGCTCGCTAAGGAAAAGGACGCGGATATCGTGCTTGCGACAGACCCTGACGCGGACAGGCTCGGAATATACGCCAAGGATACAAAGACCGGTGAATATGTCTCGTTTACTGGAAATATGTCCGGGATGCTTATAGGTGAGTACAGGATAAGCGAGCAGAAAAAACTGGGAACCCTGCCTGCAAACGGCGCTCTCGTAAAGACCATAGTAACGACAAATCTTGCGGATGCGATAGCCGAAAGCTATGGGATCAAGCTTATCGAGGTGCTTACAGGCTTCAAGTACATCGGTGATCAGATAAAGAGATTTGAGCAGGACGGTTCGTATGAGTATGTATTCGGACTGGAAGAGTCATACGGATGTCTTGCCGGAACACACGCAAGGGACAAGGACGCGGTATGCGCCGTCATGTGTCTTGCGGAAGCGGCCGCTTTCTATAAAAAGAACGGGCTTACGCTCTGGGATCAGATGATAAATATCTATGAGAAATACGGATACTACAGAGAGGGGATACACACTATAACGCTCAAAGGCATAGACGGAGCAGAGCAGATAAAAGCGATAATGGAAAAGATAAGGACGAATCCGCCAAAGGCTTTCGGAGACTTAAAGGTAAACAGGTTTGTTGACTATGATAAGGGACCGGAGGTGACAGGACTTCCTTATTCTGATGTGCTGTACTTTGACCTTGAGAATGATTCGTGGTGCTGCGTGAGACCTTCGGGAACCGAACCCAAGATCAAGTTCTACATGGGAGTTAAAGGAACGAGCCTTGAGGATTCGGACAAGAAGCTTGAAGCGTTGAAGGAGGCAGTGGTCGCTATGGCGTAAGCCATACCTGCTCCCCAAAATGAAGGGATTTGTAAAAAAGACTACATCAGACAGGAGATTCTGGGCGGTGCTGTATGTGCTTATGGCGCTGCTTGGCATCATATCGATATACGAGGGGATAGCTAACGGCATAGTCTGGAGTCAGGATTTTCAGTATGACGCGGCGACAGCTCTGGTAAACGGTTATGATCCGTATGATATGAGCATGGATTTTGACGAATCCAGACTACCGGATATAGCTGGATTAAAGGGCTTTTACGAGTATTATGACGGACTCGGGACACCGCAGAAGATGGAAGCCAATCAGTTCCCTTCACTGCTTTATATATTGACGCCATATACCCTGCTGCCATACGGAGCGGCCCGTATCCTGTGGGTGGTTACGAATATATTATGCACTGCGGTCATCATATGGCTTTTGAAAAAGACATTTATGACGCAGGTGGACGAGAGACTGTACCCTGTTTTCATGCTGCTGATGCTTGCGGGTACACCCTGGAGGAATCAGATCGGGGTCGGACAGCATACGTTGTTTGCCGCCTCTTTTTTCCTGCTTGCGGTATATGTGTCAGATCAAAGAGATATAAAAGATGACACGGATACGGCGGGGAGCGGCATCAGAGCCGGGGGATCAGGGTGGCGCGTGGTGGCGTCGGGACTGCTGCTTTCGCTCAGTTATCTGAAATATACGGTGACGGCACCGCTTGCGCTGTATTTTATATATAAAAAGAAATGGAAAGCGTTCGTTATAAGCCTCGTGCCGCATATCCTGCTTACGGGGACGGCTTCGCTGATACTTCATGAGCCGTACACGGATATGCTCATAAAACCGCTAAGGGTAGCGTCCGCGCTTGCCGGAGAGGGCAGCATAGATATAGGGGCGCTGACGGGAGGCTCGCCGGCTGGACTTATAGTCACGGCTGCCGCGATGATATTCTTATTTACCGTGGCGGTTATGATGCCGGAGGGGAATGATGAGCTTTTTATCTCGGTTGCGGCGCTTTTATCGCTTGTTATGACGTATCACAGGACGTATGACTTTTTTATCATGATAATCGTCTTTGGATACTTTGCGACAGGCAGGATGAAGACGGCGGAGATAATATACCTGATCACGACACTGGCTTTCTTTTTCGTGCTGAGGGTATTTCATGAAAATATTATAAGCCTCACGGTGAGCGGAGCGCTTTATTACGCTTGCGTGATATCTTTCGTAGTTGTAAGCATAGATAAGATCAGGAGGAGATGATGGATAAGCTTTTTATAGTGATCCCTGCGTATAACGAGCAGGAAAACATAGAGGATATCGTAAGGAAATGGTATCCCAACGTGTTGCTTGGAGAGGAGGGGTCAAGGCTTGTCGTGATCGACGACGGCTCCAAGGATGATACCGGCGCCAAGCTTGAGCGCTTAAAGGCGGAATTCCCGCTGCTTGATGTAAGGCACAAGCAGAATTCAGGGCACGGACCGTCCATACTCGCCGGCTATAAATACGCCATAGACGAAGGCGCTGATTTTATTTTCCAGACGGATTCCGACGGACAGACGGAACCCGGAGAGTTTCCCGAATTCTGGGAGAACAGAAAAAAATATGAGATGATCGTAGGCTACAGGAAAGAACGCGGGGACGGGGTGGGAAGGATCGTGACATCCAGAGTTCTGAGACTGCTGATATTCCTGACTTTCCATGTGTATGTGAAGGATGCCAATACTCCTTTCAGGCTTATGAAGGGCTCTGTACTGGAAAAAGAGATAAAGTATGTGCCCAAGGATTATTTCCTTACCAATGTACTGATCTCGGTGATATTTACCAAGAGACGTTACAGGGTGAAGTATCTTCCGATCACTTTCAGACCCAGACAGGGCGGGACGAACTCGATAGACCTCAGGAAGATCACGGGGATAGGACTGAAATCCGTAGGGGATTTTGTAAAGCTTAACAGGATAATATCAAATCCGTAATAATTAAGGAGAGCAGCTATGAACAAACCTCGTATATTGCTTTTTATCCCGGCATATAATTGTGAGAAGCAGATAGTCCGGGTGTTGGGATCACTGGACAGCGGCGTAATGAAGTATATTGATGAGGTTATTGTTATAAATAACCGCAGCACCGACGGGACCGAGGACGCAGTCAGGGAATATATGCGGACGCATACGTATATGCCGGTGAGACTTTTCAGAAATAAAGATAATTACGGTCTTGGCGGCTCACATAAGGTGGCTTTTGATTATGCGATGCATGAAGGATTTGACTATATCATAGTTCTTCACGGAGATGACCAGGGAAACATACACGATTTTCTGCCTGTACTTAAGAAAGAAATATACAGAGGCTATGACTGTGTATTAGGAGCGAGATTCATGCTTCAGTCACATCTTGAGGGATACTCGCTTTTCAGGACGGTCGGAAACATAGTTTATAATTTTCTTTATGCCATTGGAACCAGAATGAGGATATTTGATCTGGGCTCAGGGCTTAATATGTATGATGTAAACATCCTTAAGGATAAATTCTATCTGAAGTTTCCGGACAATCTGATGTTTAATTGTACGATGCTGCTTGCGGCTTCATATTATCATATGAATATGAGATTCTATCCTGTCTCATGGCGGGAAACAGACCAGGTTTCAAACGTGAAAATGGCTTCACAGTCGGTAAAGACACTGAGGCTTCTCTTTGATTACATGGATATGCCTACCCGTATCAGGGGCGAATACCGGGATATTCCCCGCACGAAATATGAATACGAAGAGGCTGATTGATTATATACGCCGTAATGGTCCGGTGAGAACATGGTACGCCGTGAGACAGCATATCATGGACGGCAGGACGGACAGAGAATACGACAGGGAAATGAAAAGCCGCATAGTGGATGAGGGTCGGCTTGAAAGGCAGAGAAGAACAAAGTTTCCGTATGAGCCGCTGATATCCATCCTTGTACCGACCTATAAACCCGAGGACAGGTATTTCAGGGAGATGCTGAGATCCGTAAAGGCACAGACCTATGGGAATTACGAGCTGCTTTTGGGAAACGGCGGGGGGATATCTGAGAATACAAACGCCGCGTTGTCGGAAGCCAGGGGAGATTATATAGCGCTGCTTGATCAGGATGATGTAATTGAGCCCGATGCTCTTTTTCATATCGTGGAAGAAATCAATACAGGCGCCAGGCTTATATATACGGACGAAGATAAGTATGATACGGGGAAGGACAGATATTTAAGACCTTTCAGGAAGCCGGATTTTGACAGCGAGCTTTTGCGCTCCAATAACTATGTGTGCCATTTTCTTGCCGTAGAAAGCAGGCTGGCAAGAGAGGTCGGCGGATTCCGGAGTGAGTTTGACGGAGCCCAGGATCATGACTTCATACTCAGGTGCACCGCCAGACTTGAGAGATCACAGATAGCGCACATAGGACGTATACTTTATCATTGGAGGATACATACCGGATCTACTGCGGGTGATCCTGCGGAGAAGTCATATGCGCATACCGCGGGAAAGAGAGCTATAGAGGAAAGCTTAAAAGACCTGGGCATCCGCTATGAGGTGACGGAGACAGAACACCGGGGGTTTTACCGTGTGGAATACAAAACAGAAGTAAAAGATGCTTCCATATATGAGATGCATCTGGGTGACGGGATAATTGCGCTTGACCCTGAAAACGAGTCAAATATGAGAGCGTATCTCGAATCGAATCCGGATGTAGGGGCGATAGGCGGCAGGGTCATAGACCGTAAAGGGCGAATTATTTCCAATGGCTACAGAAGAGATGTGGAGGGTAATATAGCCCCGCTTTACCTTGGTAAGAATTATCGGCTTTCGGGAGAGTTTCATATGGCTTCACTCAGACAGGAGGTCGACATAATATCAAATCAATGCGTGATGCTAAGGGCTAAATTAAAAGACTGTATGAGCTCGGATTCCGTAAAAATGAGCCGGCGTATACACGGTAAGGGTTACAGAATAGTAATGGATCCGCAGATGGTTTACATAAAGAAATAGGATATATGATCGAAGTCAGCATAATAATACCTAATTATAACGGGGCAAACTTCATAAAGGAATGCATAGATTCTCTGAAAGCGCAAAGCTACAGGGACTATGAGATCATTGTTGTGGACAATGATTCAAAGGACGGTTCGGCGGACATAGTAGAGAAAGAATATACAGATGTACTCTTAAAAAGACTTGACCAGAACTATGGATTTTCAAGAGCCGTAAACGAGGGCTTAAGGATGTCTGAGGCTCCGTTTGTGCTGCTCTTAAATTCCGATACCAGAGTGGAAGAGGGTTTCGTGGAGGCTCTTGTTTCGGCGATAAAGGGTGATGAAAGTATTTTTTCCGTAGCCTCGAAAATGATACAGATGAAAGAGCCCGCAAAGCTTGACGGCGCGGGAGATCTGTACTCGGCGTTCGGCTGGGCTTACGCGAGAGGCAAGGGCAGGAGCTCTTCGGGCTATACGAGACCTGCGCGTGTTTTTGCCGCCTGCGGGGGAGCCGCGATATACAGGAGGAGCATACTTGATGAGATAGGATGGTTTGATGAGTTTCATTTTGCCTATCTCGAAGACACTGACATAGGATACAGAGCCCGCATTATGGGATATAAGAACATATACTGTCCCGGGGCGAAGGTATATCATGTGGGGAGCGGGGTCACCGGAAGCAGATACAATGACTTCAAGATAAGGCTTTCAGCGAGAAACAACATGTATGTGATAATGAAGAACATGCCTGTGCTGCAGATCATCATAAATCTGCCGTTTTTACTTATCGGTTTTATGGTAAAGGCTCTGTTTTTCATTATGATAGGTCACGGCAGGGCGTACCTTTCCGGACTGAAGAGAGGATATATTCTCTGCAGGCAGGCAAGGAAATTTCCTTATTCATCAGTTAACCTGAAGAATTACTTTGTTATTCAGCTTGAACTGTGGCTGAACCTTTTCAGGAGATTGCCGGGGTAGTGTATTGATAAGGAATAACCAGAGTTTCCTTAACAGAGTTCATGTGGTGCTTGACGGTGCGGTTACGGGACTGTCTTATTTTATTGCGTATGAGATAAGATTCAATACATCACTTAATAATCCGATGATACCGCATCTTCCCATGTACATGTATATGGAGGCGATACCGTTTCTTATCATAGCCTACATTTTTTTGTATAATCAGTTCGGGCTGTACAGATCAAAGAGGCTTGGCGGCAGGCGCAGGGAGCTAGTTAACATAATATATGCAAACCTGGTCGGCTTCATAGGCTTTATGTCTGTGCTGTATATAATGAATCAGAATGATTTCGCAAGATCCATGCTTGTGATTTTCATGCTGGTAAATATAATGCTGGAGACTCTGATGAGAAATATCATCAGATACATACTGCATTTTATCCGGAAAAAGGGATATAATAAGAAGTATCTTTTGCTGGTAGGTTATTCCAAGTCGGCGGAAGAATATATAAGACGGATAAGGCTGAATCCTCACTGGGGATATGAAGTCTGTGGTATACTGGATGACAGGGTTCCCGCGGGAACCATGCTGCGGGGAGTAAAGGTATTGGGACGCATCGCCAATCTGGATGTGATCCTTCCCGAGAATAAGATCGTGGAGATAGCGATAACCCTCCCGCTTGATGAATACAGTAAACTTGAGCGCATAGTCGCCAAGTGTGAGAAGAGCGGAGTGCATACCCAGTTCATTCCGGATTATAACAGGGTAATACCGTCAAGACCCATTATGGAGGATGTAGAGGGGCTTCCGGTAATAAATATCAGGAATGTACCGCTTGCATTCACGGAAAACAGGATAATAAAACGGACGATAGACATAGCAGGCTCCATTATACTCATGATAGTGTTTTCGCCCATAATGCTGGCTTCTCTGATCGCGGTGAAGCTCTCGTCCAAGGGACCCGTTATATATAAGCAGGAAAGGGTCGGTCTGCATAATAAGACTTTCATGATGTATAAATTCCGCACCATGGAGATGCAGAAGGAAAGCGAGGAAAAGAAGGGCTGGACAGTAAAGGATGATCCGAGGGTCACAAGCGTCGGCAAGGTGCTGAGGCGTACAAGTATGGATGAGCTTCCGCAGCTTTTCAATATACTGAAAGGGGATATGTCAATAGTGGGGCCCAGACCTGAAAGGCCGCAGTTTGTAGAGAAATTTAAAGAAGAGATCCCACGGTATATGATAAAGCACCAGGTAAGACCCGGGCTTACCGGCTGGGCGCAGGTGAATGGATTAAGAGGAGATACCTCTATCAAAGACCGTATAAAATATGATATATATTATATAGAAAACTGGAGCCTCCTTTTCGATCTGAGGATAATGCTCATGACCGTATTCAGGGGACTGATCAATAAAAATGCTTATTGATCCGGAAAATAATAGAAATTATATTTTTATTTAAAGAAAGGATATGCTTATGAAAAGGTTAGTGACAAGGAGTGATTTTGACGGGCTTGTATGCGCAATGCTGCTGAAAGAGCTTGATCTCATAGACGATATCAAGTTCGTGCACCCTAAAGATGTGCAGGATGGCAAGATAGAGCTTTCCGAAAACGATATAACGACAAATCTGCCCTTTGATCCCAGAGTAGGACTTGCCTTTGACCACCATGAGAGTGAGCTTACCCGTAATGCGGGTCTTGATGTAAAGGATAAGTGGGTTATAGAAGGAGAGGCAAAATCTGCTGCAAGGGTTGTATATAACTACTATGGCGGTAAGGATACGTTCAAGAGGGTGTCAGATGAGATCATGACTGCCGTGGACAAGGGAGACAGCGCGGATTTTACAAGAGAAGAGATACTGGATCCTACCGGATGGAATCTCATGAATTTCATAATGGATGCCCGTACCGGACTTGGACGTTTTCATGATTTCAGGATATCGAACTATGATCTTATGATGGAGCTCATAGATGCCTGTGTGACAAAGTCCATAGACGAGATACTTGAGCTTCCCGATGTAAAGGAGAGGACAGATCTTTATTTCAGTCAGAATGAGAACTTCAAAGCCCAGCTTGAAAGGCTTACGAAGATCCATGGAAATGTCGGGGTCATAGATTTGAGGAATGAAGACACAATATATGCCGGAAACCGTTTCATGGTATACGCGATGTATCCCGAAATGCAGATATCGGTTCATGTGGCATGGGGCTTTAAGAAGCAGAACACGGCCGTCATGATCGGAAAGAGCATTATTAACAAGAACTCTAACGTGGATATAGGAAAGGTATGTCTGTCATATGGCGGAGGAGGTCATAAAAATGCCGGAACATGCCAGCTGGATAATGATGTGGTCGATAAGGAGCTTCCGACCATAATCGAGAAACTGCAGGGCTGACATGGAAGAGAATAAAAGCGGTCTTTTCAGAAAGAACAGTCTGGACAGCATAGCCGGTCCCGAGCAGATGAATGACTATATAAGAGTCATAGGCCCAAGCGTATGGGTTTTGCTTGCTGCCGTGATAATACTTCTGATAGGGGTAATAGTCTGGGGAGTTTTCGGGAGGCTTGAGACCACTGAGAATACGGTCGCGGTCGTAAACAATAACGTCGCGATATGCTATGTAGACAAGGAGATTGTGGGAGAGGTGGACACTAAGGACGATATGCGCGTTGGCGGACAGATCGCCCGGATTGAGTCTGTATCAACGGTGGCTCCCGTACAGGCATCAGGAGTTTATGATCGGCAGACACTTGAAAGTCTGGGACTTACCGGCTATGAAATGCTATATCCCGTCACGGCATCGACGGATCTTCCTGACGGATCATATACGGCTGAACTGATCGTTGAACGGATACGCCCCATGTCCTTTATTACGGGAGATGTGAATTAATATGGCCGGACAAAAGCCGGTAAAAGTACCTGTTGTCATGCAGCTTGAAGCACTTGAGTGCGGAGCGGCATGTCTTTGTATGATACTTGCTTACCATGAAAAGTGGATACCGCTTGAGCAGGTGAGGTCAGACTGCGGGGTTTCAAGGGACGGATCCAAGGCAAAAAACATACTTGCGGCGGCCAGAGGCTACGGACTTTTAGCTGACGGCTATCGGCTTGAGCCGGATTATCTTAAAGAAGAGGGGAAATTCCCCTGCATAATACATTGGAACTTCAACCATTTTGTCGTGCTTGACGGGTTTTCGGGGGACTGTGCCGTATTAAACGACCCCGCGCGCGGCAAGGTAAAGGTTTCAATGGATGAATTTGACAAATCCTTTACCGGGATATGCCTTATGTTTGAGCCCTCTGAAGGGTTCGTAAAGGAAGGCAGGAGAAGAAGCGTACTGTCCTTTGTCAAAGAGCGGATGAAAGGCACCTCGGCTGCGGTTGCTTTTGTTGCCGCAACGGCAGTGATCACTTCTCTCATGCAGGTCATATCTCCCGGTTTTTCCAGAGTATTCATTGACAGGCTTCTGGCAGGAAGAAATCCTGACTGGACATACGGCTTCCTGGTAGGCTTAAGTATTTTCTCATTTGCCATGATAGTCGTTATGGCTGTCCAGGAGATATATTCCCTTAAGATCAACGGAAAACTCGCGATAATCGGAAATTCCACGTATATGTGGAAGGTTCTTCGTATGCCTGTGGAGTTCTTCAGTCAGAGGATGGCGGGAGACATACAGCAGAGACAGGAGACGAATGCGACTATAGCGGCGACCCTTGTGAATACTTTCGCGCCGCTTTTATTAAAGACCGTTATGATGGTGTTTTATCTTGTTGTCATGCTAGGCTACAGTGTGCCGCTCACGATCATCGGAATACTGTCCATAGCCCTGAATATGCTCATATCATCTTTAGTATCAGCTAAAAGAGTCAATATCACAAGGGTACAGATGAGGGATCAGGGTAAGCTTGCGGGCGCCACGACTAACGGGATCGAGCTTATCGAGACGCTTAAGGCAGCGGGAGCCGAGAATGGTTTTTTTGAAAAATGGTCGGGATATCAGGCAAGCGTGAATACCCAGCAGATGAAGTTTTTCAAGCTGGATCAGTTTTTGGGAATACTGCCTTCCCTGATCTCAATGATCGCATCGGATATGATCCTGATCTCGGGAGTTTTTCTTGCGATGAACGGAAGATTCACGATAGGTATGATCATGGCATTCATGGGTTATCTGGAGGGCTTTACTTCCCCTGCGACGGAGCTCATAGCTACGAGCCAGTCCATACAGGAAATGAGAACCCAGATGGAGAGGATAGACGATGTGATGAAGTATCCTGATGATCCGGCATTTAAGGATGATCCTCTGGATGAAACTGCCGATTACTCAAAGATCGGCGGATCAATAGAGATGAAGCATGTAACCTTTGGTTATTCAAAGCTCGACAAGCCTCTTATAAAGGATTTCAATATGTCTGTAAGACCCGGAGGCTGCGTTGCTTTCGTAGGCATGTCCGGCTGCGGTAAGTCCACCCTCTCGAAGCTAATATCGGGATTATACCAGCCCTGGGAGGGGGAGATATTATTCGACGGAAAACGGATGCAGGAGATCGACAGGAGTGTTTTTACGGGCTCTCTTGCCGTCGTGGATCAGGACATCATTCTTTATGAGGATTCCATATCAAACAATATAAAAATGTGGGATAAATCAATAGAGGACTTTGAAATGATACTTGCTGCCAGAGATGCGCAGATACATGATGATATAATCCAGCGGGACGGCGGATATGATTATGTGATAAGCGAGGGAGGAAAGGATTTTTCCGGCGGTCAGAGACAAAGGCTTGAGATAGCGAGAGTTCTGGCGCAGGATCCTACTATCATTATACTTGATGAGGCGACCTCTGCGCTTGATGCAAAGACTGAATATGAGGTTGTGAACGCAATAAGGAACAG
>JAFUWM010000129.1 GCA_017483425.1 Lachnospiraceae bacterium
AATGGAATAATCTAACATTATGTTTTTAGTTGTTTTATCCATTTGTCCCGATGATCCCTCTCAAATCTTTTCCCATTTCAAACTCCTTTCAAATTACAGAAAAGAGCCTTAATGCGGATTTAATTCTACCACATTATGTGGCATTTATCATCTCCTCATCAAAGTGGGGTTTTCATACCCAGAATAAAGAAGCCTGATTTTAAGAAGAGACAGTTTCCGCAACATATGTGACATCCGTCACGGCATAAAACTCTGTCGTCTCCCATTTACTCATGATACGCTCTGTCACGCTGTCGAGATCCTTCTCTTTCAGCTCCGGTAAGAGAATAAAATAACGGTTATTGCCGCTTTGCATTATGATATCGCTTCTTCGCAGCGTATTTTGCAGCACCTCAGAAAAACAAACCATTGCCGGACTTATATCTATGTCTTCTTCCTTGGGTGTCATAAAAAACATCATTTTACTCGCCACTCGCGAATATCTGCGGATAAAACGCATGATATATCTGTAGCTCCATGAGAAAGCGTCCTGCCCCAGAAGCATGGCCCCCTTACCTGCACCCCTCTCCTCCACGATCTGTGTAAGCTTTGCCATCTCCCTCATGGGATCAACCTGATCATCCGTCTCTATAGCCGGATCGTATAGTGCGTATCCGTGCTTCCCTCCCTGCTTCACTCTGAAAAGGGTCTGGTCGGCATACCTGAAAAGCTGTTCATATTCCTTTCCGTTTTCAGGTATCATCACGGCACCTATGGAAATCCCGATAGGGATGTCAAATTCATCTCCCATTAGCTCACTGCACCTTGATACAATCTGATCATTGAGCCTCCGGGAAATCGATGCCACGGACTTCTCATCGGAGATATCTTTGAAAAAGGCCATGAATTCGTCTCCGCCGATACGGCTTATGACATCCTCCGTTCTCGTATTGATCCTAAGTACTTCCGCAAACGCGATGAGAACCTGATCGCCCATATCATGTCCGTAGAGATCGTTTACCAGCTTGAAGCTGTCAAGGTCAAATACGGCAAGTGCCCCTGTTTCATTGGCGCAGAGCCTGCTGATCTTTTCAGTTCCGCTGGATTTATTTAGGAAGCCCGTTAATTTATCCACGGAGGCCTCCTCTGCCAAGCTTTCCATAGCCCTGTTGTTTTTTATCGTATTGTTTATACGTGTAATAAGGATCTCTTTATTGAAAGGCTTATGAATAAAGTCTGAAGCTCCGGCTTTTAATCCCCGGCGCTCCGTTTCGTTGTCGTTATCCCCCGTCATAAAAATGACCGGCGTATGCGGCCTGTCCTCCTCATCCTCAAACATGCGCAGCGCACGATAGGTCGTAAATCCGTCCATATCGGGCATCATTACATCCATTAGGATGAGATCCGGAATGTTTTTTTTCATGAATTTAAGCAGATCCTTACCGCTGCGCAGACAGCTTGCATGTATTCCATGCTCATTCAATATGATCCTTGCATTTGTAAGGCTTATCGCCTCATCATCCACTATCACAACCTTGCTGTCCATCTTAACCGGATCTCCTGTTCATAGTTTCAGTCTGCACCGTTTTAATGGCTTTCGAGCAGATTAAGTATCCCCTCATAATCAAAAGCCTCTGCCTTCTTTCTGATCTCATACAGTTTATTCCTGTCGCTTACAGGCACCTCGTAATCGGACAATTCACTCAGGATCTCGTCAATCGCATCGCAATCCATGCTATCCGCAGCCTCCTTTAAGCCCTCATATACGCTTTCCAGCAAAAACTCATCCGCCAGCGGTTTTGCCTTGTTCTCAGGCGCTTCCTGAATGCCCTCGCCATAGATGCCTGCAAGCCTGCCGCCCATTTTCTTATAGTCCCGCATAAGGGAGGCATGATGCTCCCTGATATAATCAATATCTCCCTTCTTCCCCGCTGTTTCCAGCAGCTGCGCCGCATCAGAAAGCTCCATGGCTCCGATCAGTTTAGCCGAGCTCTTTAGGGCATGCACCTTGATCTTATAGTTATTCCAGTCTTCCGCAACGTAATATCCCTCGATCTCGGAGGCTTTGGAATCAACAGAATCATAGAATATCTGCAGGACGGTCTTGAAAGAAGACTCTGAACCGCTGTTTTTGACAGCGGTTTTCCCGTCGATCCCATCGATAGTCTCATACCACAAAGGTTCTTCTGAATCAGTTGCAGCGCTCAGAGAATCGTCTGTTACAAGTTCATTGTCTGTCTCCTCACCCATCTCTTCATCTGCATCCCTCGATATATCTCCGGCTTGCAGTATAGGATCCATATGCCAGGCTCTTCTCCCCTTATCCATATACAAAAGCCCGAAGGTTCCGGGACCGCAGTTTAAGGAGATCGCTGCAGAAGCCTTCTGAAAAATGATGTGTTTGAACGCGGCAATCTTGCGTATTTCTTCCCCGATCCACACAAGATCGTCCTCTGACAGAACTGCATAAGTAACAAACAGCACATTAAGATCCGGATCGGCGGTACGCGGAAGTGCGTGGTGCAGGTAGCTCATATAATTCTTCTTAAGATTGCCCGCCCATATCCTGTCAACTCCAAACCGATCGTCTGAAACCTTGAGAGAAGGCCGCATATTCAGACTGCTAAAGAGCTTGTAAGCCAGCTTGCCTATGTAACCGCTCTTTCTCATGTATTCGACTCCTCCCAGTATGAAGCTGCAGTGAATCTTGTCC
>JAFUWM010000130.1 GCA_017483425.1 Lachnospiraceae bacterium
CGCTTGCGAAGAAGTACAAATTCTCGCTGGATACACCGTATGATAAGCTGCCCGAAAAGATCCGTCACATATTTGTATATGGTACGGGCGGAGAGATAGTAAAGGTCCACTATAAGGGCCAGCGGTCCGAAGGCGTGTATGATGACGCTTTTGAAGGACTGATCAAAAACATGGAGCGCAGATACAGGGAGACCTTTTCGGAGTCCGCGAAGGCCGAATATGAGCAGTATATGCGGATATCCCCCTGTGAGACCTGCAAGGGACAGAGGCTTAAAAAAGAATCTCTTGCCGTCACCGTGGATAATAAAAACATATTTGAGCTTACCGAGATGTCGGTAAAGGAGCTGCTCACATACTTTGACGCGATACCGGAATCCATCACCGAGCAGCAGCAGCTTATCGGGAAGCAGATAATCAAGGAGATACACTCCCGCATCAGGTTCATGAATGATGTCGGGCTTGATTATCTCACCCTGTCCCGGGCTACGGGAACCTTGTCGGGAGGAGAGGCACAGAGGATAAGGCTTGCGACGCAGATAGGCAGCGGTCTTGTAGGGGTGGCGTATATTCTTGACGAGCCGTCCATAGGCCTGCATCAGAGAGATAATGACAAGCTCCTCGCGACGCTGAAACGTCTCAGAGATCTCGGGAACACGCTTATCGTAGTAGAGCATGACGAGGATACGATGCGTGCCGCTGACCGCATCATAGATATAGGTCCCGGAGCGGGCATGCACGGAGGCGCTCTGGTTGCTCAGGGAACGGCGGATGAGATAGCAAAGGCGAAGGATTCCATCACGGGCAAATATCTGTCGGGGAAGCTCTCGATACCGGTACCTGCAAAAAGACGTAAGCCCACGGGCTGGATAGAGATAAAAAAAGCAAGGGAGAATAACTTAAAAAGCATAGACGTGAAGATACCCCTCGGCGTCATGACGATAATCACCGGAGTATCCGGTTCGGGAAAGTCCTCTCTTATCAATGAGATACTCTATAAGACCGCGGCTAAGAAGCTGAACCGCGCCCGCACTATTCCCGGTGCGTCAGACGGGATCAAAGGGCTTGAGCAGCTCGATAAGGTCATAGATATCGACCAGTCGCCCATAGGCAGGACACCCAGGTCAAATCCCGCCACATATACAGGGGTCTTTGATATGATAAGGGATCTTTTTGCCGGGACTCAGGAGGCAAGGGCAAGGGGATACAAGAAAGGCAGATTCTCTTTTAATGTAAAGGGCGGCAGATGCGAAGCCTGCAGCGGAGACGGCATCATCAAGATAGAGATGCACTTCCTGCCGGATGTATTCGTGCCTTGTGATGTCTGCCACGGCAAGAGGTACAACCGTGAGACACTGGATGTCACCTACAAGGGAAAGAATATTTCAGATGTGCTGGACATGACCGTGGAGGAAGCACTTGAGTTCTTTGACAATGTTCCTACCATAAGAAATAAGATCCAGACACTCTATGATGTTGGCCTGGGATATGTAAAGCTGGGGCAGCCCTCTACTGAGCTCTCAGGCGGAGAGGCGCAGCGTATAAAGCTTGCTGCGGAGCTGTCGAGACGGGGCACGGGAAAAACAATATATATTCTTGATGAACCGACGACGGGTCTGCATTTTGATGATGTGAAAAAGCTGATCAGCATCCTCGACCGTCTTGCCGAGGCCGGAAATACAGTGGTAGTCATAGAGCACAATCTTGACGTGATCAAATGCGGAGATTACATCATTGACATGGGACCCGAGGGCGGAGACGGCGGCGGAACCGTAGTCACGACCGGCACTCCCGAGCAGGTGGCGAAGAATAAAAAAAGCTATACAGGAAAATATATCGCTAAAATGTTGTAAAAGGGGTTCAGAAATATAATACATCTGCCGATATATGTATTACATGGACGGATTTTATATGCACGGACGCAAATTTAACTGCGCCCGTGCTTTGTTTTACCGGGGCTTTGACGGATATTGAAAGTTTCTTCATTTTAGGTTATTCTATCTTGTTAGGAAAAACGGAAAAGCAGGATAACGAAACGAGGAAACAATGGCAGGCATAGATATAGGAATAGATCTCGGCACGGCAAGCGTGCTTGTGTATATAAGGGGAAAAGGCGTAGTACTGAAGGAGCCGTCGGTTGTAGCCTTTGACAGGGATACAAACAAGATCATGGCGATCGGCGAGGAAGCAAGACTCATGCTGGGGCGTACCCCCGGAAATGTCGTGGCGATAAGGCCCATGAGACAGGGAGTCATCTCGAACTACACGGTCACTGAGAAGATGCTTAAGCACTTCATCCAGAAAGCAGTAGGGAAAAGGACCTTCCGTAAGCCGAGAGTATGCGTAGGAGTACCGTCAGCAGCGTCAGAGGTTGAGAGAAAGGCCGTTGAGGACGCGGCGTATCAGGCAGGAGCAAGAGACGTCAAGATCATAGAGGAGCCTATCGCGGCGGCTATAGGCGCAGGCATAGACATCACGAAGCCCTGTGGAAACATGGTAGTCGATATAGGCGGCGGCACCTCGGATATAGCGGTCATATCGCTGGGCGGACCCGTAGAGTCCACTTCGATAAAGGTCGCGGGAGACGACTTCGATGATGCGATCGTCAGATATATGAGAAAGAAGCACAACCTCCTCATAGGAGAGCCGACGGCGGAGGATCTGAAAATACACATAGGTTCGGTCTTCAGAAGACCCGAAGTAGACTATATGGACATCAGAGGCAGAAACCTCCTGACCGGACTTCCGGTTACCGTAAAGGTATCATCCGAGGAGACCGAGGAAGCGCTTAGAGAAGTAACGGCACAGATAATAGAAGCGATACACGGAGTTTTGGAGCGCACACCGCCGGAGCTTGCGGCGGATATAGCCTCCAGAGGCATAGTCCTCACAGGCGGCGGAGCGATGCTCAGAGGATTAGAGGAGCTTATTACGGAAAAGACAGGAATAAACACTATGACAGCCGAAGATCCGATGACGGCAGTGGCAGCGGGCACCGGCAAGTATGTGGACACGATGGCAGGATATACGGAGGAAGACTAAGCTATGGTAAAAGGTCTGTATACTGCGCACAGCGCGATGATAAACGAGCAGCACAGGATGGACACCCTTACTAACAATCTGGCGAATGTAGCGACGACAGGCTATAAAAAAGAGGGAGCCACCTCACAGACCTTTGCGGACGCTCTTGCGGTAAAGCTTCAGGATTCATCAGAGTGGTATCTTTCCAGACGCATGGGGAATATGCAGCCCGGCGTAAAGATCGGAGAGAATTACACCGACTGGTCGGAGGGCGGCTTCAGGGGCACCGAGAACACTTTTGATCTGGCGCTTTCCGATTCGGGATTCTTTGAGATAGAGTTTACGGACAAGGCAGGCAATACAAGCGTAAAATATACAAGGGACGGTTCTTTCACGCTTACCCTTGAGGGAACACTTGTCACGAAAGACGGAGATTATGTTCTCGACACAAACGGGAATCATATCACGATAGATCCTATACAGCCTACGACGATAGACAGGCAGGGAAATATCACTCAGGGCGATAACGGACAGATCCTTGCGACCATAGCCGTTACGGATTTTGAGAGAAATCCCGAGGGCACGGATTATTATTATCTGGAAAAGTACGGCGAGAATATGTGGCAGACCATAGACGGAGCCACGGAGATCCCGTCAAACGCGCAGATATATTCGGGTTATCTGGAGCAGTCAAATGTGGAGACCGTCCAGGAGATGGTCAACATGATAGCGATAAACAGGCAGTATGAGATAAACCAGAAGATCGTCACGACCATGGATGATTCATTGGACAAAGCAGTAAACGATCTGGGCAGACTGTAAATTAAAGCGGTAGTATAAACCGTTTAGGTATTTCAAAATAATAGGAGGGTAAAATGGTCAGATCACTATGGACGGCAGCTACAGGCATGATAGCGCAGCAGCAGAATGTGGACACGATCTCAAACAATCTGGCAAATGTAAATACAGTCGGATACAAGACGGAAACTAACGAATTTAAGAGTCTTTTGTATCAGACGATGCAGACAAAGACAACAACGGCAAATGCCGAGCATAAGCCTATAGGCGCGCAGGTCGGACTTGGTGTCAGGAATGCGGCAATCACCTCCCAGTTTACAAACGGCGCACTGCTTGAATCAGAAAGCGCAACCAGTTTCGCGGTGCAGGGCAAGGGCTTTTTCGCTGTAAGGGGAAATGACGGCCAGACATACTATACAAGAAATGGAGATTTTAACTTTAACCTTGTAAACGCAAACGAGGATCTGGTGCTGTCAAATTCTGACGGTCTTCCGGTACTGGGCACGAACGGACAGCCGATACAGCTTCCGGCAACCATAAACGGACAGAAGGTTATCGCGAACAGGGTCACAGTGGATGCCGACGGTCAGATATGCTATCCGGACGATCAGAACAATCCCCAGCCCGTAGCCGGGTTACAGATAGGCATGATACAGTTCCAGAATCCCAAGGGACTCAATAAAGAAGGTGATTCTTTATATTCCGTCAGCGCCGCTTCGGGACAGCCCATGAATGAAGCAACAAATGCCGCGCTTGAAAAGTCGGTTATAAGGCAGGGTTATCTGGAGGGATCAAACGTCCAGGTCGCAGATGAGATGGTCAATCTTATCGTTGCGCAGAGGGCATATGAGCTTAACTCAAAGGCGATAACCACTACAGACGACATGATGCAGACGGCAAACCAGCTTAAGAGGTAAGTAAAACATGGATTTTGATACAAGCTATCTTACAACTTTATCAAGTCAGGCGGTATCAAATGCGAACGCTTCAAAGCTGAAGAGTACCCTGTCCGGGATCCTTGATGCAGGCAAGGGGGCAAATGGCGCGGATGTTTCATCCGCCGAGGATGCAAAGCTCATGGATGCCTGCAAGCAGTTCGAGAGTTATTTCGTAGAGCAGATGTACAAGCAGATGATGGCTACCGTGCCGGAGGATCCTCTGGACAGCGGCACGAACAGCACATTGGTAGATTACTATAAAGATAATCTCGTAAAGGAATATGCGTCACAGACCACCGAGCAGGAAGGACTGGGGCTTGCCAAAATGCTCTATGAGCAGATGAAGCGCAATATAGGGCAGACTCCCGAGGAGATCGACGCAAAGTCTGAGCAGGCAGCAATAGACAGTGGAGCGGCTGCGGAGAACGTATCTTCTGAAGAAAGCTGAATCTGATGCAGCTTAAAGGCATCATTGATCATATCATTTTTCGCAATCCGGAAAATGCTTATACAGTATTATCCTTTAACGCGGATGACGGCGGTGATTATGTCTGCGTAGGAACGCTTCCCGAAATGGATACAGGGGAGAGCGTTACTTTTGAAGGAGATCTGAAAGAGAATCCAAAGTACGGCACACAGTTTTCTGTTACATCTTTTACGATCGCCCCGCTGGATGATGAGGCGTCTATCCTGAGGTATTTATCGTCAGGCGCCGTAAAGGGAGTGGGTCCGGGACTGGCCAAACGAATAATCAGTAAATTCGGGGAAGACACCTTTCGCATCATGGAGGAGGAACCGGAGAGACTGTCGGAAATAAAAGGAATTTCCTTGAGAAAGGCTATCGCCATATCGGAAGCCTTTGAATCAAAGGCCGGCAGCAGACAGGCAATTTCTTTCCTTTCCCAGTTTGACATCACACCAAATCTTGGTCAGAAAATATACGAAAAATACAAAGACCGCATATATGAAATCGTCCGTACGAATCCCTATAAACTTATAGAGGATATAGAAGGCATAGGCTTCATATCCGCAGACCGGATAGCTTCGGAAGCAGGTATTGCAAGGGATTCGGAATATCGTATCCGCTCCGCGGTAATGTATCTTCTGTCAGAGGCATTGGGTTTTGGCAGCATGTGTATGGAGGAGCAGGAGCTTGTGTCAAGGGCAGCGGAGCTTCTGGGAGTTGACAGCACACAGATCGTGTCACAGATAGATGCACTGTCCATAGAACGAAAGATAGTAAGGGAAGAGCTTGATGAAACTACATTGGATTATACGGAGAGCGCTTATTACGCCGAGGCGGAGACG
Source organism: Lachnospiraceae bacterium (assembly GCA_017483425.1). Classification (GTDB taxonomy): domain Bacteria; phylum Bacillota; class Clostridia; order Lachnospirales; family Lachnospiraceae; genus NK4A144. Next base: position 6,063 of record JAFUWM010000130.1, read on the forward strand.
GCCAGACTCCTTATTGATCTTAATGTGCCGGATGATACGGATGAAAGTATTTTATATGGGGAAATAAGGAAGATAGAGAAAGAAACCGGAATATCCCTGGAGGACGGACAGCGGGAAGCAGTGGCCGGCTCCATATCCAATACACTGTCAGTGATCACAGGCGGTCCGGGCACAGGCAAAACAACTATCACTAATATCATAATAAACTATTTTACCCGTAAGGGCTTTGATATAACGCTTGCAGCTCCTACAGGCAGGGCGGCAAAGAGGATGACGGACGCTACCGGGGTTAACGCAAAGACCATACACCGGCTTCTCGGAGCAGGAGCAGTTACTGACGGAAAGCCATGGAGCGGCTTTGCGCATGACGCCGATAATCCGCTGGAGACAGACGTACTCATACTTGATGAGATGTCAATGGTAGATATCTATGTGTTCCGCTCCTTACTGCGGGCGATTATACCGGGAACCAGACTTATCCTTGTAGGAGATGCCGATCAGCTGCCGTCCGTGGGACCGGGAGCCGTCCTTAAGGACATAATATCTTCGGGATGCTTCAACGTCACAAGGCTCACAAAGATATACAGGCAGTCGGAAGCTTCAGCCATAGTCAGAAACGCCCACTCCGTCATAGAAGGGAAGAGCATAGACCTCGACCGGAAAAAAGAAGAATTCTTTTTGATAAAAAGAGATGACGCGGAAAAGATAATACAGGGCATCATATATCTTGCGGGCAGCCGGCTTCCAGGACACCTGAAATGTACACCTCTTGACATACAGGTCATGACACCCATGAGAAAAGGCATTCTTGGAGTAGAGAATCTGAATCTACGCCTGCAGGAATCGCTTAACCCGCCGGAAAAGCTGAAAAGGGAAATTGGGACAGCAAACGGGATTCTGCGTGCGGGTGACAAAGTCATGCAGATAAAAAACAATTATGATATGCAATGGGAGCTTACAAATGGCAAGGGTATGGTGCTTGAGAGCGGGAGCGGAGTTTATAACGGAGATATAGGAAAGGTCCTGTCGGTATCCTCTGATTCGGCGTATGTCAGATTTGACGACGGGCGTGAGGCAAAATATACGGGAGAAGCGCTGTCTGATCTGGAGCTTGCCTATGCCATAACCATACATAAGTCACAGGGAAGTGAGTATAATGCTGTCATCCTGCCGCTTTTGTCGGGCCCCAGGATGCTTATGAACAGAAATCTGCTGTATACTGCGATAACAAGGGCGAAGCAAATGGTATGTATACTCGGCTCGGCGGATACGGTAGATGCTATGATAAAAAATGAAAGAGAGGAAAAAAGATATACAGGGCTTAAAAG
>JAFUWM010000131.1 GCA_017483425.1 Lachnospiraceae bacterium
CCGGAAAAAGCTCTGTCTCTCGGGATCCGGGTTCTTCTGATTTTCATTATATTTATCATCGGAAGCAGGATCATAAAGCTTATCCGTAAACTGCTGAAAAAAGGATTGAAGTTTTACGGGCTTTCTGATAATGGTGTGCATTTTCTTGATTCGGTCGTTAAGTATGTCCTGTATATCACGCTCATATTAGGTCTTGCCGTGAATCTCGGCTTTGATGCTTCAACTATGGTTGCCCTCATAGGATCCATTGGAGTCACTATAGGCTTTTCCCTCCAGGGAAGCCTCGCGAATTTCGCCGGGGGAGTATTGCTCCTTATTCTGAAGCCCTTTGAAGCCGGGGATTATATAAGGGATATGAATACTGATGTTTACGGTACGGTGGAGGAGGTTCAGATTTTCTATACGAAGGTGATCACCGACAACGGGTTTGAGGTCATGATACCCAACGGGAATCTGTCCAACAATTCCATAATCAATTACTCCAGACAAAATACAAGGCAGATAATACAGGAGTTTGGTATATCCTATGGGTCTGACATAGATAAGGCAAGAAAGATATTGCTGGAGCTTGTAAATAAAGAGCCCGATCTCGTGCGGGAGGGGAAGCCGGAGCCTCAGGTCTTTGTGAAATCTCTTGATGAAAGTCAGGTGACGCTGCAGCTAAGGGCATACTTTTCGATTGAAAAGTACATAGATTTCGTGAAGACAGGCTGGCGGCTCAACGAGCAGGCAAAAGCGGAATTTGACAAAGCCGGGATAGAGATACCTTTCAAGCAGATGGATCTGCATATATCCGGGGATGAAAGCCTGACAGAAGCCAAAGGTTGAAAATCCACTTCTTGACGGGAAGGCCGGGATAGTGCTAAGATATCTTTTGCTTGCCGTTATGGCTCAGTTGGTAGAGCAACGCATTCGTAATGCGTGGGTCGAGTGTTCGAGTCACTCTAACGGCAGTAAGAGAAAGAGTCTGTGTGAATACAGGCTCTTTTTCAATTCTTGAATAAATACATGAAATAAGTTATCATTAGTTTTTAGAATTTAAGCATTATCTGGAGGGGAATAATTTGGAGATTAAGCGTGTTGCGCCTGAGACAACAGAGGTGCTTAAACATGTGGATGATAACGGCATGGCGGGAGGCAGAGCCCCTGAGCGCATCAGGCGCGTTGATGGCCGTAAGATAAGAAAGAGCGGCGGCAGTGATCTTGTATTCGGAACTGTTCCGAAGTCTACGATAGGGCTCATCTCCCTTGTTTTTTTATTTGTGATCGCTTTTATATTCGGGATCAGGGTTTTGGAGATGAGCATACCTGTTTATCTTATAGTGCTTGTTTTCTGCACGATCATGGGGGTGCTGCTTGCAAGCTCTCCGGGCTTTGTATCGATAATAATATCGGCGCTGCTCCTTATCGTTGGAGCCCTTACGTCCTTATTTCCCGGAGTTGCTTTAGGGACAGCGATGCTGATAGGAGCCTCGCTTATCATACGGGGTGAGTAGATATGGCGAATCTCTGGGGAGGCAGGTTTACAGAGGCGACAGACGCTTCAGCATATAAATTCAATCAGTCCATATCCTTTGATAAAAGGATGTACAGGGATGATATAAAGGGTTCCATTGCCCATGCGAAAATGCTTGGGAAGCAGGGGATCATAACTTCTGACGAGAGCGAGAGGATAATCAAAGGACTAGGGGATATCCGATCGGATATTGACGAGGGCAGGCTTATCATATCGGATGAGGCGGAGGATATTCACAGCTTTATCGAGTCCGTGCTTACAGAGCGGATAGGGGACGCGGGCAAGAAGCTTCATACCGGCAGATCGAGGAATGATCAGGTGGCGCTTGATATGAAGCTGTATACGAGAAGTCAGATCTCTGAAACAGATAAGCTCCTTGATGAACTTCAAAGAGCGCTGATTGCTGTAATGGAAGAGAATATTGATACCTATATGCCCGGATTTACCCATCTTCAAAAGGCACAGCCTGTTACGCTTGCTCATCATACAGGAGCGTACTTTGAGATGTTTATAAGGGACAGACAGAGACTTGCCGATATATTTGAGAGGATGAACACCTGTCCTTTGGGAGCCGGAGCATTGGCAGGGACCACTTATGATCTTGACAGGGAAATGACAGCTTCACTTTTGGGGTTTGACGGAGGATCTACCAGAAATTCGATGGATTCAGTGTCAGACAGGGATTACCTGATAGAGTTTCTGTCCGCGTTGTCCATGATAATGATGCATCTGTCGAGATTCTCAGAGGAGATCATAATCTGGAATTCAAACGAATACAGGTTTGTGGATATAGACGACAGATACAGCACAGGCTCTTCGATAATGCCGCAGAAGAAAAATCCGGACATAGCGGAGCTTGTGAGGGGCAAAACAGGACGGGTATACGGCGCGTTGATGTCGCTCCTTACTACAATGAAGGGAATCCCTCTTGCTTATAATAAGGATATGCAGGAGGATAAGGAGCTTTCCTTTGATGCCATGGATACCGTTAAGGACTGCATCAGGGAATTTACGGGCATGATCAGAACGATCCGGTTTAATAAGGACGTTATGGAAGAGAGTGCAAAACGCGGGTTTACAAACGCTACCGATGCGGCTGATTACCTTGTAAAAAAAGGAATTCCTTTCAGAGAAGCACATTCTATAGTGGGACGGCTTGTGCTTAAATGCGTTGATAAAGGTATAGCAATGGATGATCTTTCGCTTGATGAATATAAGGCTGAAAGTGATGTGTTTGAGAACGATATATATGATGCCATTTCAATGAAGACCTGTGTGGATAAAAGACTTACGAAAGGCGCTCCCGGCAGAGAGAGGATGCTTGAGGCGGTGAGGTTTTACAAGGTTTATCTTGAAGATATGAAGGCTTAAGAGGAGGAGATTATGGAAAAACTAAAGGTCGCAATACTCGGAGCTACCGGTATGGTAGGACAGCGGTTCATATCGCTGCTTGAAGATCACCCGTGGTTTGAAGTCGGCGCTGTTGCCGCAAGCCCCAGGTCTGCAGGCAAAACCTACAGTGAAGCTGTCGGTGAGAGGTGGAAGCTTGAGACTCCCATGCCTGACAGGGTGAAGGATATGGTCGTAAAGGACGTGTCTGACGTAAAG
>JAFUWM010000132.1 GCA_017483425.1 Lachnospiraceae bacterium
CTGCTGTCCTCCACGCTTTCAAGGAGGAAAGTATGCGAGCTGATGTTTAACAGTACCCTGAGCATCTCAACCGGTGTCCTCAGATCCGCCATAAGCTCTCTTACTACCGGTATCCTTTTATAGCTGCCGCCAGCGGCAATATTTCTTATTTCTTCAAGTGATGTCTGTTTCATAATGTATCTATGATATCAATGCTAAAGGGATCCGGTCAAACGCTATCTGCCAAATTTATCCTGTATGCCTCTACAGCAGATCTTATCCTCCGGATTCCCGTTTCTTTAGATCTGATATATATTTCCGGCATTCTTCTGGAAAGAAAAAGCAGAGGTCCTTCAGTAACCGAATATGCCCCTGTTCTCTTGAAACGAAGGATATCTCCGATCTTAACCTCATGGAGTTTTATATTTCTCACGAGCACGTCAGCAGTCGTGCACAGACTCCCGCATATCATATAATCTCTTTCTTTCCCGTTTCCGTCTTGTTCTACCGGCGGTACCTTCATTGCGGCATTGGGTCCGAAATACTTCATCTGATGGGATCCGCCGTCGATAATAATATAATCCACATCGTCCACACTCTTAAGGTCTGTAACTGATGTCTCATATGTTCCGCACGATGCGGCCATAAATCTTCCAAACTCAAGACTTAGCCTGCAGCGACCTGAAAGTTTTTTCAAAGCAGATGAAACGGAATCAAGAAGTGCCATATCCTTTTCCTCACAGGCACTGTCTGTCCCTGCAAAATACTCAGCCGCAATCCCGGGGCCGTATTCCAGCATATCGCAGCTGAAGCCGTATTTATCCTCCAGCTCACTTATCACAGTATCTATTTGACATACATCAGCTTCTACCTGTTTCAGACTCTTTCCCGTACCCGAATAATAATGAATACCACATATATCAGGATTATCTTTATATACGTTTTCCTTTATGATCCCGACTATATCCTCTTTAACCATACCGAACTGATTTCCGCTTGTTAAACGGAGCAGCATTTTTATGTTTCTTCCGGTTTTTTTTGCGGCTTCACTTATCAACTCATATTGCCTCATGCTTTCTGCCGTGATGATACCCGCTCCATACGAGATAGCATCCATTATATCCTGCTCTTCCTTTACAAGCCCTGAATAGATTATCTTTTCCGGAGCTATGTCAAGCTCTTTACATATTTCAAGCTCTCCTGGACTGCATACTTCTATGCGGGATACCCAATCCGGCAGATAAGGCAGAAGAAAAGGATTTGCTTTTATTGAATATACAAGCGGTATTCCGGGCAGTGCATTTTGAATATCAGCGATCCTTTTGTTAAATATGTCAAGATCAAAAACATACGAAGGGGTCATACGGACTTTACTCTGCCTCCTCTTTAGCGGTTCTTTCAACAAGGGCTGTGATCGAATCAACCGAATCAAAATTTACTGCCGTGATTTCCTTAGCGCTTATCTCTATATCAAATTCATCGTTCAGCCTTGATATTATTCCGATAATATCAAAAGAATCAAGTATGTTTTCAGTGACCAGTGCCGTCTCGGTTTCATACTCAATATTAGATCTTATGTCGTACAATATTTCCAAAACCTTTTCACGCATTTTTCATTCACCTTAACCCTTTCAGTTATTTAATATGTTCCTTAAAACTGCGCATAGATAAGATCCGCAGCATCATATCCCGTTCCATAGGCGCCTAATATGATCACGGCAAAAATACATATATACCAAAATCCGAACCTGACCGGTACAGGAAGAGCCTCAATCTTAGCTCTCAATGGAAATCCGAATTCTTTTAACGTCTCTACCGTTATAACAACTATAAGGCCTGTCACAATCGCAAAATATCCGTACCGGTCAATGTTTATATTTTCAAGATTATTTATCATTATATCAAATCTCAGATCGGTAAATATACTCTTAAACATCTCAAAGCCTTTTCCCAGTGTTTCAGCACGGAAAAACATTTCTCCGATCATCACTATAAACAGAAGCTTTATGTATCTGAAAACCCTGACAGGCACCGACGCTTCTGTAAGTCGCAGCTTTTCAAGCAGCCTTAAAAACATAGGTTCCATTATGTTTTCTATCATTATCAGTACAAAATAATACATTCCGTAAAAAACATAGGTCCATCTGGGGCCATGCCAAAGTCCGTTTGAAAGCCATACAAAAAACAGAGCTATCGCGGGAGTCGTATACCTCGCAAATGAATTTCTAAAGATTTTCCGCGCTTTATCGGAGATCTTTGCTGCATTTTTTGATAACGATATGGGATAAAAAATATAATCTCTGAAAAAAGTACCCAGTGTGATATGCCACCTTCTCCAGAAATCCGACGCGTTTTTCGCATAAAACGGCTGTCTGAAATTCTCTGACAGCTTCACATTAAAGATTCTTGCGCTTCCTATGGCTATATCAATTGCTCCCGAAAAATCCATATACTCCTGTATGGTAAAGAAGAGCGCGCTGCAAAGTGCTACTCCCCCGTCCATGTACTCTCCCTCATACAGCGCATTTACCGCCGGAGCGATCTGATCCGCTATTACCAGCTTTTTGAAAAGCCCCCAGAGTATACGCTGATATCCTGTAGTCAGGTTATAACAGGCTATATCCCTGCATTCAAAAAGACTGCCGGCTTCATTGTATCTGGTAATAGGCCCCTCTATCAGTTTCGGAAAAAAGGCCATGAACAGAAACATATTAAGCAGGCTCTTTTCAGCCTCCGTCTTTTCCCAGTATACATCCGATAAATACGCTATAGCTTCAAGTGTATAATACGATATGCCAACCGGAACTATAATGTTCAGCATTTTCCAGTCAAACAAAACTCCTATGGTCTGTGTTATCCTGACTATGTTAAGCCCTATGAAATCAAGATATTTAAAAACAACCAGAACAAGCAAAAGGGTAATTATTCCCAAAACAAGAGTCTTTTTTTTCTTTTTCTTTCTTGCTTTACGTTTGATGCTTTTATCGGAATTTATTTGCTCCAGCTTTTTTCCCAGTATCCATACGAATACCGCCGTAATTATATTGGTTATGAGCAGTATTCCGCTAAGACTGAAAAAGAAGAACCAGCTGAAGATAAGCAGCACTGTCTTTCTCTTATTACCGCGGGTAATCTGATACACAAAAGCCGAAACAGGAAGCAGCAGGGCAAAATACATCCATACTGTATAGGACAGATCCCCCCACCATTTGATAATACAATCCACAAAATACTCTATATCCATCAGTAAAGCCCCGCCTCATCGTAATCTGTATTCCATTGATTGTAATAGGCGTCCTTTCTGTGATCCTCCAGTTCATAATTATTCCTTAAATAGTCTGAAACATAGGCAGTGACTTTCTTTGATCCTTCAAAATTCAAATGCTCCCCCCTGTCTTTTGTATCTGTCTCCCAGTTTATACCCATCTCGTCAGTCATAAGATTCAGATCCAAAAACTCCAGACCATAACCATCCGCCCACTCCTGTACAGCTTCATGCACCCCCCCGGTCGTAATTCTTAGGACTCGGCATCGCCATTACCATCAACTCGATATCCTTTTCTTTACAGAAATCAACTATATCTGACAGATACTTTTTATTCAGAACGGGGATTTCAGGTTTTTCCGCTTCTTCACTCATATAATCCGCGTCCTTTGTATATGGATCAACATCATAAGACGGTTCGAAGCCTTTTAACAATGCTCCTTCATTTTTTTCATCCCCTGAAAATTTGAAAGCTTTATAAAAAGTATGGTAATGAAAGATCGGAAATAGCTTCTCGATAAAATTGGTGGGTATCGCATAGTCATCTTTGTACGGTGATGAAGCGGAGAACATCATATTCGGCTCCAGAACAATGATCCCGGGATGCTGCCTGGAATATGTTCCCTTAAGAAGAGCACACTGATCACATAGCCTCATGGCGCCTTCACTCAGACAATACGAGGTAATGCCGCTTGTCCCCCATATCTGCAAAGGAGAAAGTCCCCTGAAAATCAGACTGTCCCCTGCAAACATCACATCTATCGTATCGTCCTTTTCGGTTCCGATGTTTGCCAGTTTTCGATCCGTATTTATTATATCGTAAACCTCTCCTCCCGATGGTTTGACTGCCATGGAAGCAGCTGCTAACAATATAATAAAAAAAGTCCAGAATAATACTATGTTTTTCACTTTTAATCCGCTTTCAGTTTTTTTTCTGTTTCCTCATACATGACCTGCAGGTCTTTTGTCTTTGAAAACAGTGAATAAGCGCTGTTTAAGAATATCGAACACGGCACTCCGTCTATGTCGCCGATATTCTCCGTTAACTTCTCGATCTCCGATATTGTCTGAGTGACCTCGTCCTCGTCCTCGATCTGTCTCACAAGCATGAAATGATCAGTATAGAGCCTGCCTGCTATCCCTTTAACTCCTACAACCTGCTGTATACATGCTGATATCTTTTTAAGGAGATGAGCCACCCACTCATGTCCGTAGTTCTCGCTGAACAGATGGAAATGGCTGACATCAAACATTACCATCACGAAATCCGCCTTGTCAAGCGCGTACCCGTCCTGATATCTAAGCAGAGACTCCATAAGCCCCAGGAAGTTCAAAGCCCCTGTAGTCGGGTCGTTCTGTATGAGCTGCTTTATCTCTATATCCCTGCTCTTCTGATCGGTGACATCAAGGAAATATCCCATGAGACCTATGATCTCGCCGTCCTTGTATAAGGGCATCTTGCTTGCGAGGATGTTTCTGATCTCACCCCTGCATATGCAGGTACCGGGAACCAGATAGGTCTGCCCCTCTCCCGCGAGCACCTTTTCTTCGTCGGCTTTATAAGGCTCGGGATCCACATGCCAGCCCATATCCTCATCGGTTTTTCCTATGAGCTCATTCTCCGAAGCGATCCCGTAATACTCGAGGAATTTCTTGTTCACGCCTATAAAGCGCCTGTTCTTATCCTTCCAGAAAAAGCCTGTATCAGAGTTATTGCGGAAATTATTCCAGAGAACCTCCGATGTGATACTTCCGTCCTTATCCATTGCCTTCTCTTCATTGACCGGTACCGAAGAATCCCCGTGAAGCCTTGCCACCGCCTCCGGTGACAGCCTTCTGAAGCATGACAGCACTCTCCTCTCGCTCTTATCCCCGTCAAACAGGAAAGAATACAGAGACCACACATAGGTACCGCCTGTGACCTTCGTCCTGAAAGGAGCCGAGATATGCCTTGTGGGACTGTCGGCTATCCTTTTTTCTATCGTGTCAAGATCCGAAAACTGTATGAATTTCTCCCTGTCCTCAGGGTATATTTCCTGCTCTGCGTAATCCCTTAATTCGTCCTTTGCGGGTATTTTATTATACTCATGTGCAGTTTGTATGCTACTGAAAATTGTCTCCGAAAAACCGGTATTAAGGTTTACAAGGGTTATCATTTCATATATCGAGCATAAACTCCTCATATGCTCGGACAATAAAGAGCTCCTCGACAAAAGAGCGTCATCGGACAGATTGTGCAGGATGCAGAGAAACGCGTTCCCGCCGGGATACCCCGCGATAGACCTCACCTGCGCGTAACAGTATTTCTTCCCGCGTATGAAATCAAGGCCTACTACCTCTCCCGACTCCTTCGCGCTCATGATCATGGAGAGAAATTTGTCACGCAGGGGAGATCCGCCTTTTGAAAACTCCTCTTCGATACTCTCAAGGGATTCCTCACCCAAATCACTTATCGTAGCCTTATAGCTTTCATTGGCAAACAGATAGTGTATCCTGCCCTCGGCATACTCTACAAAGGCAATGGGAATCTGCCCGTCCGAATACGCTATTTCGCCGTCTTTTCTCCCTGCTGTCTGCAAAGGTGTGGCGCTTAATACGTTGATCTTCCCGATATCATGGTAGTACTGACGTTTCAGGGGAGACTCCAGATTGAAGCCTCTTTCTTTCAGATAATCAAGACATTCTTTGTACGGCATGGGCTTTCCGATAAAGTAACCCTGGGCTTTCTCGCAGCCGATGCTCTTTAAGAACTCAAACTGCTCCTCTGTCTCAACGCCCTCCGCAAGCGTATGGACACCGATCCTTTTTGACATATCCACGACGGATTTCACTATCTCCCTTGAGCGGTCATTGAAGTCCCTCAAAAAGACCATATCTATCTTCAAAGTATCAAAACGATAGTCCTTGAGCACATTAAGAGAGGAATACCCGCTTCCGAAGTCGTCCATCCATACCCTTAAGCCCCTGTCCCAGAACCGATCTATGACCTCATGCATACGGATCTCGTCATTGTCCATCATGCTCTCTGTGATCTCGACCCTCAGCGCATCCCTGGGTACCTTATGCTCCTTCATCTCCTCTTCAATGATCTCATGCACGTCCATGAGATTGAAATCAAGGCGCGAAAGATTGAATGACACGGTTACTATCCTGTCATCCTCCGTCATTGAGCGGGCGTAGTCATCACAGATCCTGTGGATGATATGACTGTCAAGCTTATGTATGAGTCTGGCCTCTTCAAGCGTTCCGATAAAATCATCCGGAGGAAACATCCCGTATTCCGGATCTATCCATCTGGCGAGAGCCTCCATACCGCAGATCTCCCCGGTAAGGGTACGGGCCACAGGCTGATAATAGGCAATGATCCATCCCTCGGATATAGCCCTGTCAATATTATCGATAATATATCTTTTTAGCTCTTCTCCCTTTGGCCTGATCTTTTCCGGCATAAAATATCCCCCCTGATTATATACGGTTTTTATTATTTACAGAACAGGCGGCACATTATGTGTCGCCTGTCTTTTGTTTATTATATATGGGTTTTGAAACTCCATCAGGAGAAAACTACCTTCTTTATCGTCTCCTCACCGCTTGCATTCGCGTCACTTATAACATTTGCATCGGCCTGCGCGTTCAAGGTTCTGGCATCCAGACTCTCTATGATCTCCATCCGGTCTTCCGCTGATATCGTATCATTAGCTTCACCGGAAAATGCCGTTTCGATCTGCTGCAGATCCCTCTCTCCGCTCTCTTCAAGTACAGCGGCTCCGGTCATTTCATTTCCAAACTGGGCGTTGTCCTCGTTCTCAGCCTCCCTGCGCTCTTCTCTCGACTCCATCTCCTGATCGTAATCAATCTTTGAAATCTCTCCCTGGAGATACATCTGCTCAAGCTTCATGTCTGAAATACCGTTGTATGAAGCAAGTTTTTCATTATACTCTTCCTCGGCTTCCTCCTGTTCGGCTCTCTCGTTTCCGGCCTCGATCGCCTGATCCGTCCTGCTCGTGCCGTTTAAGATTCTTTCTACGCTTTCGCCTATGATCTCCTCAGTCCTTGAGCCGTTTACGAGCCTGTCCTGTGTACTTTCCGCTATAGCCTGCTGTGTCTCGGAACCCTCTATTGCAGTCACCGCACTCTTTGCAATGGCCTCCTCTGTAACTTCGCCTGTCTCAGTCTGATCCTGCCGTATTTCCATGTGACCAAAAGCGTCCTCGGCAAGTTTCTGCCTGCTCTGGTC
>JAFUWM010000133.1 GCA_017483425.1 Lachnospiraceae bacterium
AGCAACAAAATCCGCGATCGTCGTATCCGTCTCATGTCCGACCGCAGATATAACAGGTGTTCTTGAATGAAATATGGCCTCCGCCACAGTGATTTCATTGAACGCCCAAAGATCCTCTATCGAACCGCCTCCGCGTCCGGCAATTATCACATCCACCCCGGCCTTGTCCAAAACGTCTATGCCTCTGGCAACCGACTCCGCGGCTCCCTCTCCCTGAACCTTTGCGGGATAGAGAACTATCTCGACGTACGGATTCCTCCGTCTGGTTATATTTATTATATCCCTTACTGCAGCTCCCGTAGCTGCGGTAACTACGCCAAGCCTTTTTATATATTCGGGTATTGCCTGCTTATATTCATCCGCGAACATCCCTCTTTCCTCAAGCTCATCCTTGAGCTTCAGATATTTCTCATACAGCTCGCCCCGACCCTCGCGTTTAATCTGCCTTGCGTATATCTGATATGATCCCGCTTTATCATAAACGCCTATAAATCCGGTGATCTCAACCTTAAGTCCGTCCGCAAGCCTGAAATGAAGCGATCTTGCATCCGACTGAAACATCACCCCGGAAAGTGAAGCCCCTTCATCTTTAATTGTAAAGTATATATGCCCCGAGGAATGATATTTTACATTTGACAGCTCTCCGCTCACAGACAGGCTCTTGAGCAGGGGATCCCTGCTGAAAAGTCCTTTCAGATATGAAGTGATCTCGCTTACGGAATAAACCTTTGCCATTTATCTACTGTCCGGCAAACTTCGCCAGCACGCCGTTTACGAAAGATCCCGCCTGATCCTGCCCGTATTTTTTTGCAAGCTCTACAGCCTCATTTATCGCAACACCGACAGGAACTTCGTCATCATAGACAATCTCATAAACCGCCAGCCGGAGTATGGAAAGCTCTACCTTGCCTATCCTTCCTACCTTCCAGCCGGTACTCTTCTCCTCTATCATGGAGTCGATCTCATCAAGCTTTACTTCAACGCTGTGAAACCTGTCTGATATATATGCCTCGCTCTCCTCATCCACTGGCTTTTCAAGGCTTTCAAAATAGTTTACAGACTGAGCCTCCATCTCCTCCCTGCTGTTGAAAAGGGATTCAAACAGCAGGATAAATACGTGCTCCCTTACGGCACTGCGGCCTATCATTTATCAGTCCTTATCTCGCTGTTTACGCCCGTGATCCTTATATTCACGTCCGTCACATTAAGCCCCGTCATATTCTCAATGGAATTTTTAACCTTGTCCTGCACTTTTTTACTGGTTTCCATGACGTTATTACCGTATTTTATAACTATGGCTATATCGACACGAACCATATTGCCCGCCACATCTACCCTGACGCCCGAGCCGGCTCCGCCCTTGATGCCGACGGAATTTTTCAGCATATCACTTATATTGCCGGTGATAGCCGACACTCCGTCTATCTCTCCGGCAGCTATCGCCGCTATCGAAGCTACCACGTCATCAGCAATCTTCACTTCGCCGGATTTAGTCGAATCCAGAGTGTGTATCTTTGTTTTTTTATCAGCAGGTAATTCCCTCTTTGCAGCCATTTCAACCCTCCAATATCATTCGCTGTCCACTTAAACTAAAAGTATATCACATCAGATGAGAATAAACCAATATTCAGTCATTTTCGTTAAACTCTTCGAGTATCAGTCCCTCGTTGCGGTCGAGCGTCATGCCGACACTCCACGAATTCACGAATAAAAGCAGGGGATTTCCTTTAAGATCACGGATCTTTTTCATATCAGACGTGCCCGTGATCGCATCCAGATCCGCGTTTTCATTCTTTATCCATCTGATATACTCATACGGAAGCTGCTCCATGCGGATCTCTACGTTGTACTCATTATTCAGCCTGTATTTCAGCACATCAAACTGCAGAACGCCCACAACACCCACTATAACCTCTTCCATGCCGCCCTGCGGCTCCTCAAAGATCTGTATGGCGCCCTCCTGGGCTATCTGCATGATCCCTTTTACGAACTGCTTGCGCTTCATGGTATCGACCTGCCTTACCCTCGCAAAATGCTCCGGCGCGAAAGTCGGTATCCCGCTGTACCTGAATTTATCCTCAGGCATGCAGAGCGTATCTCCAATGGAATATATGCCAGGATCAAAAATACCGATTATGTCTCCGGCATAAGCTTCATCCACCATATGCCTGTCATCCGCCATCATCTGCTGGGGCTGTGAAAGCCTTACTTCCTTTTCACCTTGCACATGCCACACGTCCATTCCCGCAGTGAACCGTCCCGAGCAGATCCTCATAAAAGCAACCCTGTCTCTGTGAGCCTTGTTCATGTTAGCCTGTATCTTAAATACAAAAGCAGAAAACGGTCTCTCCACAGGATCTATGATCCCCTGGTCTGACAACCTTGGCAGAGGTGAAGTTGTCATCTTAAGGAAATACTGGAGGAAGCTCTCAACACCAAAATTAGTCAGCGCAGAGCCAAAGAAAACAGGCGATAGCTTTCCATGGGATACCGCGTCCTGATCATATTCCGCTGACGCTCCGTCAAGCAACTCCGTTTCAGCCATAAGCTGCTCATACCGTTCCTCCCCTATGGCCTCTGTGAGCTTATCCTTATCGTCTATATCAATGAATTCCTCTTTGCCCTCTTTGGTTCCTTTCTGCGTATCAGAGAATAATACCACCTGTCTTTTATTCCTGTCGTATACGCCCTTGAACTCTTTTCCCGAGCCTATAGGCCATGTCACAGCCGTGGTCTCTATGCCAAGCTCATGCTCCACCTGATCTATGAGTTCAAAGGAATCCAGCGCGTCCCTGTCCATCTTGTTAAAGAAAGTAAAGATCGGTATTCCCCGCCTTGCCACAACCTTGAAAAGCTTCCTGGTCTGCGGCTCGACACCCTTTGCCGCGTCTATGACCATGACTGCGTTATCCGCAGCCATAAGGGTTCTGTAGGTATCCTCCGAAAAGTCCTGATGCCCCGGCGTATCAAGGATATTTATGCATTTACCGCCATATTCAAACTGAAGCACCGACGAAGTGACCGAGATACCTCTTTCCTTTTCTATATCCATCCAGTCGGAAACCGCATGCCTCGCAGTAGCCTTACCCTTTACGGATCCCGCGGTATTCAGCTGCCCGCCGTAGAGCAGGAATTTTTCCGTAAGAGTGGTTTTTCCCGCGTCAGGATGCGAGATTATCGCAAAGGTACGACGTTTATTTATTTTCTCCGCTATATCAGAGCCCAAAGCCTCTACCTCCTGTTAAAATCAAGCCTGAATATCCTATCACATTTTACTGATATTTGAAACTGTTCAGACAGGTATCAGATCCATGTGAGCAATATAAGCCTCCTGAAAATCAGGCTGAGCGCTCAGATCGACTATCTGGCATCTGTCGGATATGCCGGATATTTCTCTCACAGGATCAGGACCCGTGCTGCATACATACCTTAATAACCCCAGTAGAACGGTATTTCCTGCTGCATATATACGACCGTAAAGCTCCGGCGGAACAAGTCTGATACTCATTGCAGAATCAATGTCGATGGCATATCCCAT
>JAFUWM010000134.1 GCA_017483425.1 Lachnospiraceae bacterium
AACCTTTCCGGTAACGGTATTGCCAATAGCGTACTTCTCGGCAGCGCCCTTCCATGGATTCTCATCCTCAAACTTTCTGGACAGCGCTATCTTGCTTCCGTTTATCTCTTTAATGATGACCTTTACTTCCTCTCCTACCTTAAAGACATTCTTAGGAGAATCAATATGTCCCCATGACATCTCTGAGATATGAAGAAGTCCGTCTACTCCGCCAAGATCAACAAAGCATCCGAAATCCGTGATATTCTTGACCACTCCGTCTACAACGTCGCCTACGCTGATCCTTTCAAACAGCTCTTTTCTCTTCTCTTCATTCTCAGCCTTGACAAGAGTCTTCCTGTCGCCTATTATACGGCGTCTTCTAGGGTTGAACTCGGTAATGACAAATTCGATCTCCTGATCCAGATACTTCGTAAGATCCTTCTCAAACGTATCAGACACAAGGCTCGCGGGAATAAAGACCCTCGAATCCTCTACGACCGCCGAAAGACCACCGTCAAGTACACGTACGACCTTGCCCTTGAGTACTTCCTTATTTTCAAAGGCTTCTTCCAGTCTCTTATTGCCGCGATCCTGCGCAAGTCTCTTGTAGGTAAGAAGAACCTGTCCGTCTCCGTCATTCAGCTTCAGTACCTTGGCTTCCATCTTATCGCCAGGCTTAACAGCCGCGGTCAGATCAACACTCGCATCATTTGAATACTCATTTTTCGTAATGATGCCCTCGGATTTATATCCGATGTTTAGTATGATCTCATCTGGTTTCACATCTATGATCGTTCCTTCAACGATCTCCCCTGTGTGAATGGTTTTGAATGTTTCATCCAACATTTGTCCAAAATCTTCTGACATAATTTTGAACCTCCTCAATAATATTCTTTGGGGTGGATGCCCCGGCGGTGATACCTACACAAGAAGCCGGGTCACAAATAGCATCTTTTCTTGAAACCAAGTCGTCAAGTGTCTGTACAAATATCGTGTTTTCACAACTGCTCCGTGCAATGTCGTAGAGCTTTCTGGTGTTTGAGCTATGCGCTCCGCCTATCACGATCATAGCGTCAACCCTGCCTGCAAGCTCTGCGGCCTCCTGCTGTCGTTTGGCCGTAGCATTGCATATAGTGTACACAGTATTATAATAATACATTTTTTTGTCAAATATTTCAACAATTTTATTAAAAATATTGCTATTGAATGTAGTCTGCGCCACAAGGAAAAGTTTTTTCCCCTCCGGAGGCACAAAATCAGCCGCCTCTTTCTCATCCTTAAGCACTGTTACATGATTTCCGGAAAAGCTGATGATCCCCTCAACCTCGGGATGCGTGTGATCTCCGGCTATGACTACATGCTCGTCTCTTTCCGCAGCTTCCTGTACCAGCTTATGTATTTTTAGCACAAAGGGACAGGTCGCGTCTATATATTTAAGGCCCGTCTTCTCTATAATCCCGTATATTTCTTTGGTAACACCGTGGGATCTGATTATTATCGTTCCCTCTTCTATCTGTTCAAGCTCATCGGGAGAAGAAATGATCGCGACCCCTTTGTCTAAGAGCTCCTGAACCACGCTTTCATTATGGATTATGGGACCATAGGTATATATCCTGCCCTCATGCTCCTTAAGCGCGTCATAAACGGTATTTACCGCCCTTTCGACCCCGAAGCAGAAGCCTGCCGTATCGGCGGTGATTACTTTCATTTAAGATCACCCGCGAGCTCTTCTATCTTTTTTACCACCTCATCTATAGTCATATATGAACTGTCGATCTCTATGGCATCAGAAACCTTTTGAAGAGGCGCTTCACTCCTTGTCATGTCCCTCTCGTCACGCTCCCTTATATC
>JAFUWM010000135.1 GCA_017483425.1 Lachnospiraceae bacterium
AAAAGGACGCTGAAGCTCTCATAGATTCCCTTAAAGAGTTTCACAGCGGGATGATCTTTAAGGTCGATAAGAAGGATGAGAGTAAAAAGCCGCCTCTTCTATACAACCTTGCCGAGCTTCAGGCGGCATGCAGTAAGAGATTCAAGATAAGTCCTGATCAGACGCTTGATATAGCCCAGACGCTGTATGAGGCGAAGCTTACTACTTATCCGAGGACGGATGCCAGAGTGCTGACTAAGGCCGTAGCGCAGGAGATCACCAAAAACTTAGGCGGATTATACAGATATGCTCCCGTCAAGGAATTTGTTTTAAGGATCAGGGACGATAAGCTTTATGAGGGACTTATAAAGTCAATTTATGTGGATGATTCCAAGGTGACCGATCATTACGCGATAATACCTACGGGGGATGTGTCGAGACTTAACTCAATGTCTGATCTGCAGAGATCGGTCTATGATATGATAGTCAGAAGATTTCTGTCCATATTCTATCCCCCTGCGGTGTTTGAAAAGGTTCAGCTCACAACTGCTGTCGGCAAGGAGAAGTTCTTTACTAATGTAAAGGTTTTGAAAGAAGCCGGATTCTATGAAATAACCGGACAGAACAAGCCTAAAAAAGAAGCGGATGCAGGATCAGAGGGGGATAATGACAGGCCTCAGGATGAAGACGAAACATCGGAGAGTGCTGATCTTCTGGAGCTTGTGTCAGGCTTAAGGAAGGGAGATATAGTTGATATTTCCGGCATGGAGATCAAAGAGGGAAAGACCACTCCGCCTAAAAGATATACCTCAGGCTCCATGATACTTGCGATGGAAAACGCGGGTCAGCTGATAGAGGATGAGGATCTCAGAGCACAGATAAAGGGCGCCGGTATCGGAACATCCGCTACAAGGGCGGGGATAATAGAAAAGCTCATAAAGAATAACTATCTGAAGCTCAATAAAAAAACGCAGGTGCTTACGCCCTCGGCAATGGGAGAAATGATCTTTGAGATAGTTCTTATGACTCTGCCGTATATGCTCGAGCCTAAAATGACCGCAAGCTGGGAGAAAGGATTGTCGCAGATAGAGGGCGGAGAGATAGAAGTGGAGGAATTTCGCGGAAAGCTTGAGGCGTATGTTGCGAAGTATGTTAATCTGATAAAGGCGAAGGATCTAAACGGAGCATTGTCAGATAAGCTTAAGGCGGTAAATTCGGTTTATGCGAAGACGGCATCCGCAAAGACTAAAAAGGAAAATAAGAAATGACATACAGGAGGACAGCATGGAGAGCGCGTTAATTAAAAATCTGTATACTCTTGAGGAGAGCATGGCGGGAGAGTGGCTTTCGGGATTTAAGTATCCGTGGGAGGCTTTGAAAGAGATCGGGTATATCATCAGGAAGCTGTCACTTCATCTTGATATGGATATCTATGAGAAGCGGGGAGAGGACATATGGATTGCGAGGTCCGCGAAGGTCTGGCCGACGGTCAGCGTCACAGGCCCTTGCATCATAGGAGAGAGGACTGAGGTCAGGCAGTGCGCTTTTATCAGAGGAAACGCTCTGGTAGGGAATGACTGCGTGGTCGGTAATTCCACGGAACTGAAAAACGTGATCCTGTTTAATCATGTGCAGGTTCCGCATTATAACTATGTCGGGGATTCCATATTAGGGTTTTATTCCCATATGGGGGCAGGATCGATCACTTCAAATGTGAAGTCTGACAAGCAGCTTGTGGTCGTAAAGGATAAGGAATCGGGAGAGGAGATCGAAACGGGGCTAAAGAAGTTCGGAGCCATGCTTGGAGATCATGTAGAGGTCGGATGTAATTCTGTGTTAAATCCCGGTACCGTTGTGGGAAAGAATTCCAACATCTATCCGGTATCCTGCGTGCGCGGAGTGATCCCCGAAAACAGTATCTTCAAAAGCAAGGATGAGATCATAAAGAAAAAATAAGTGTTTTACGGCAGTGACAACGGTTATTGTAGTCAGAGGCTAATTGTGATAAGATAATCGTTGCGTATAAAATAACCCGGATGGATCCCGGGGATTAAAAGAAAGGGAAGGTTGAACAATATGAACTATCTTGAGATCGAGAAAGTAATCGGACGTGAGATCATCGATTCACGCGGAAATCCTACTGTTGAGGCAGAGGTTACTCTGGTTGACGGTACTGTAGGACGCGGCGCTGCACCGTCAGGAGCATCAACAGGTCAGTTTGAGGCTTGCGAGCTCCGCGATGATGACAAGTCAAAGTTCGGCGGCAAGGGCGTTTCAAAGGCTGTAGAGAATATCAACACTGTTATCGCTGATACCGTGATCGGAATGGACGCATCTGACATTTACGCTGTAGACGCTGCAATGATCAAGGCTGACGGCACAAAGAACAAGTCAAAGCTTGGCGCGAATGCGATCCTTGCTGTTTCCATAGCTACCTGTCAGGCCTGTGCGAACGCACTCGGTATTTCACTTCGCAGCTATCTCGGCGGAGTTAACGGAAATACACTTCCTCTGCCCATGATGAACATCTTAAACGGCGGAGCTCACGCTGACAGCTCTGTTGACACACAGGAGTTCATGGTCATGCCGGCAGGAGCATCTTCATTCAAAGAGGGCTTAAGGTGGTGTACAGAGGTATTCCATACACTTAAGAAGCTCATCAAGGATATGAAGGATGTCACGGCAGTAGGTGACGAGGGCGGTTTCGCTCCCAACAGCTTAAAGGGCGACGAGGAAGCTATCGAGCTTATCATTAAGGCAATCAAGGAAGCAGGTTATGAGCCCGGCAAGGATTTCGTGCTTGCTATGGACGCGGCTGCTTCTGAGTGGAAGTCAGATAAGGGCACTGGCTTCTATCATCAGCCCAAGTCAGGCAAGGACTTCACATCTGACGAGCTTATTGAGCACTGGAAGAGCCTTGTAGAGAAGTATCCTATCTACTCGATCGAGGATGGTCTTGACGAGGAAGACTGGGAAGGCTGGAAGAAGATGACAGCCGAGATCGGTGACAAGGTTCAGCTTGTCGGTGACGATCTCTTTGTTACAAACGTTGAGAGACTTAAGAAAGGTATCGACAATAAGTGCGCAAACGCCATACTTATCAAGGTTAACCAGATTGGTTCTATCTCAGAGACTCTTGACGCTATCAAGATGGCTCATAAGGCAGGATACGCGGCTGTTACATCACACAGGTCAGGTGAGACCGAGGATGTCACCATAGCTGATCTCGCTGTTGCTCTCAACACACGCCAGATCAAGACAGGCGCTCCTTCAAGGTCAGAGAGAGTAGCAAAGTACAACCAGCTTCTCCGCATAGAGGAGTCTCTCGGTGACGGCGCGGTATGGCCCGGATTTGACGCTTTCAACATCAAGAGGTAATTTAAGCTCATAATAAAGATTAAATAAAATACGGCAGGAGAGGCATCTTACACAGTGCTTCTCCTGTTTTTTGCTCCGGCGGATGCGCCCCGGATTTTGTAAGGAAAAACCGCTAATGCGGCCAAAATCCGATGTTGGAAAACCTAAGTAAAAATAACTTTGTCGTTTCCTATATTTGGTGATAGAATCGTGTGTATAATATTTAGCTGGAGATTTATTTATGAAAGATTTGATTAAGAGAAAAGGCTTTTGGAGACAGATCATATTCTATGCGATAGCGGTTATCTGCAATATCATCCCGAACCGTATCGTGGGGGCGCTGGGTCTGCCGCTTTTTGTGGACAATATAGGGACAATGTCAGCGGGCATACTCGGGGGATATCTTCCCGGCATCCTTGTGGGATATATAACCAATATCGTAAATATGACCGCAGACCCCGAGAACGCGTATTATGCCGTGCTAAGCGCAATGATTGCGGCGACAGCCACTTTTTTTGCGGAACGGGGCTTCTTTAAGGATATTAAAAAGGCAATAATTACCATACCGTTTTTTGCGTTCATTGGAGGAGCACTGGGTTCTGTGCTTACCTATTTGATGTACGGCTTCGGAATAGGCGAGGGGGTATCGGCTCCTTTTGCAAGGGATCTGCTTTCCAGAGGAACACTGACCGTATTTCAGGCGCAGATGATATCGGATGTGACTATTGATATCATAGATAAGGCAATAACCGTCCTTATTGTGTTTTTCATACTTAAATTGCTTCCCGAAAAACTCTGTGAATCTTTAAGGCTTACAGGCTGGAGACAGACTCCGCTTTCCAAGGATGAACTTAAGAAGGCTAAGAAGAATGAGACAAAATCCATACCGCTCAGAGGGAAGATAATACTCATCATCAGCACCATAATGATCTTTGTGGCCTTTGTAACGACCATAATAAGCTATCTCCTGTACCGTAACTTTGCCATAGAGCAGTATACCAATACCGGTGTAAGCGTTGCAAAGCTTGCGGCAAGCACTATAGAGGGCGACCGGATCGACGCCTATCTTGCAGAGGGGGATGCGGCCGAGGGATATGCGGCAGCTGAGGCAAGGCTTCAGAGGATCAGGGAGAGCTCTCCGGATATAGAATATCTATACGTATACAAAATAGAAGAGGACGGCTGCCATGTAGTATTTGACCTTGATACGGAAGAGGTAGAGGGAACAGATCCGGGAGAGATCGTACCATTTGATGAATCCTTTTTCGAATATATTCCGGCTCTTTTAGCGGGAGAAAACATCGAGCCTCTTATAACAGAGGATACTTACGGCTGGCTTCTTACGGATTATGAGCCTGTTTACGATCCTGCAGGAAATGTCGCCTGCTATGCCGCGGCGGATATACAGATGGAGGATGTGACTCTGAGCAGTATCAATTTCCTGACTAAAGTCGGCTCGCTCTTTGTGGGATTCTTTATCCTGATACTGGTATTCTGCGTGTGGGTTGCAGATTATAACCTTATCTATCCCATGGCTGCCATGACATTCTCTACCCGTAAATTTGCTTATGACAGCGAGGAGGCAATGGAGGACAGCGTTGAGCGTATCCAGGGGCTTCATATCCATACAGGAGATGAGATCGAGAATCTCTATGGAGCGCTATCAAAAACCATTGCTGAGACCGTCGGATATATAGACGAGGTCAAGGAAAAGGGCGAG
>JAFUWM010000007.1 GCA_017483425.1 Lachnospiraceae bacterium
AGCCCTTGGGAAAGCTATAGCCTCCGGATCCCCCTCCTTAGCCGCCCTGTCTATCTTTGGTCCTCCGGGATATCCAAGTCCTATTGCCCTCGCTACTTTATCATATGCTTCCCCCGCCGCATCGTCCATCGTACGTCCGAGTATCTCATATTCCCCGTAATCCTTTACATTGACAAGATGCGTATGTCCGCCCGAAACGATCAAGCACATGAATGGCGGCTCCAGCTCTTTATCCTCTATATAATTCGCCGCAATGTGCCCCTCGATGTGGTGAACCCCTATAAGCGGTTTTCCGCATCCGTAAGCATATGCCTTTGCATAGGATACACCAACGAGCAGAGGCCCCACAAGCCCCGGCCCGTAAGTGACCGCAACAGCGTCTATATCCGATATCTGCATTGAAGCTTGCTTCAGTGCCTCTCTAACGACCTGAACTATGACCTCGATATGTTTCCTTGATGCTATCTCCGGTACCACGCCCCCGTATATCGTATGCGTATCTATCTGGGAATTGATCACATTGGACAGCACATCCCTGCCATTCTTGACCACTGCCGCGGCAGTCTCATCACATGAGCTCTCTATCCCTAAAATAAATATGTTCTTCATCTATTCTGCCGTATCGTTCGCCGGAACCCAGCCGTAGATCTTCCAATGGCCTGCATCGTCCTGACGCAGTACAAACTGTTCCCTAATCTTATTTATATTTCCGTCCTCCCTGACATTCATTGACAGATACAACGTAGCCAGCGAACCGTATTCATTCTGCGCATATTTCACATCCGTACTGGATGAAACCGAGTAACTTGACACTACTTTATTTTTATCCCTGTATACAGCTATCTCGGATATGAGCGAATCATAAAAATCATCAAAGCTTTGATTCGCTACAAGCTCGTCATCAAAGAGCTGTCTCATCTGCGTGGCCAGATCCTTTATCTGCGACTCCTCTGTATCGGAGGCATAAAAGCATCTTGTGATCTCGGCATACTCCGTAACCACGCTTCTCGGAGTTGACGGATAATCCGTCTCATAATTTTTAGCGAGCTGCTTTGTCGCAGCTGTGATCTTCACTGATTCCGGAGCTTCTTTCGGAGTATTTACCGCCAGTATAAATATAACGAGGACGACAATGGCAAGTATCACGAGTCCGATTATGGTGTTTTTGGTGTTATTCTTCTTCATACATGAGCTCCTTTGTCCTGCCGTCCTTTGATGCAGCGGTTTCAGGGAATATAGCCCTTGCAAGATGTACATACTCTCTCGGATCTGTAAGTGACGGACTGTAATGAGTAAGCCACAGCTCCTTCACTCCTGCGGTCTTCGCAAGCTCAGCCGCCTCTGTGAACATCATATGCTTCTTTTCTCTGGCCTTATGCTGATCCTCCGGATCCCCATACATTCCCTCGCAGATAAAAATATCGGAGTCTGCTGCGTTAACCTCTATAGATTTAGTCGGACGCGTATCGGTCGCATATGTGACCTTAAGGCCCCGCCTTGCTTCACCCATCACCATATCCGGAGTGAACACCCTGCCGTCATCGTCCTTACAGATATTTCCCTTTTGCAGGGGATTCCAGAATTTAAGCGGTATATCAAGCCGTTTTGCTTCTTCCGCGTTGAATCTTCCCGCCCTTTTTACGCTCACCGAATACCCGTAGCATGTGACGTTGTGATTCACCTTAAAAGCTTTCACATGCATACCGAATATATCAAAGTCTTCCTCACTTCTGCCAAGCTCCATCAGCTTTATGTCAAAGGGCAGACCCTGCGCTATTATCAGCAGCGATCGCACTATCCTCTCCAGACCTTTCGGCCCTGCAAGCAATACCGGCTCTGTCCTGTCGGCATTTGCCATGGAAAGCATCATCCCGGGAAGTCCGCTTATATGATCCGCGTGATAATGCGTAAACAGGATCGCATCTATTCCCTTGGGAGAGAGATTCCTTTTTCTTACCGCGCACTGCGTTGCCTCTCCGCAGTCTATGAGTATCCCTTTCCCTTCAAATCTCAGCATAAGGCTTGTGAGATACCTGTACGGCAAAGGCATCATGCCTCCGGTTCCCAAAAGGGTGATATCAAACATCCTTATCTCCCCTTTTCCAAAAGATTATCGCATCCTCCTTAGGATTATCATAAAAGCCCGGCCTGATCCCCTCGGACACAAAGCCCAGCTTTTCATAGAGGCTTATTGCAGGCGCATTTGACTTCCGGGCTTCCAGAGTGAAGTTATTTACTCCTATGGCCTTTCCCTCCTCTATAAGATATCTAAGCAGGTGCTCGGCTATGCCATGCTCTCTGTACCCGACATCAACCAGAACATTCGTGATATCTCCGTCACCGCACATATTGCGGACACCTGCGCAGGCAACAAGCTTATCGGTATCTGTATCCCTTGCCACTACATAAACCGCATAATCACAGCAAAGCGACTCCCTGAAATCCTCAGCGCTCCATGCATCCCTGCCAAATATCACGCTCTCAAGCTCTGCGGCGCGCTCACAGTCATTCATTTGCATATGTTCATAGATTATCATCTATTGTTTACCCGGTTCCTTTTGTGATAATTCCCGTTCTGCCTGAGATACCCTCAGGTAAGTCGGCTTATGCTCCGCGGCGTTCACATGATATCCTTTTTCATAATATCTCTGTGCCAGCACTGCAACGCTTGAAGCGCGCTGAAGCCTGAGACTCGGCGGAGCGAAAATAAAAGGCGCCGTACACTTTTCCTTAATCTGATCCGCAAACACCCTGACCCCGTCGCCAAGGAATATAGTCTTAACGCCTCTGCTGTTTATATCGGCAAGTATCTCCGTCAGAGGAACAGCACACTGCTCTCTAAGAGTTTTTAGTCCCTCCCCTTCAAAAGTGAATATCCCGGTATAAGTCTCGTTTCTTCTTGCGTCCATGAGTGGTACGATATTTCCGTCATATCCCGCCATGTTCTGCGCAAGCGCATTTACCGTAGGAACCTCTATGACAGGCTTTTTTATAGCTTCAGCAAGTCCTTTTGCCGTAGCGGATCCTATCCTGAGTCCGGTAAAAGATCCCGGTCCCTTAGCGATCGCGACCGCGTCCATATCCTTCAGCTCAAGTCCCGAGGACTGTATCACTTCATCTATCATAGGCATCAGGGTTTCTGAATGAGTAAGCTTGTTGCAAACAGTATATTCCGCCCTTATCACATCATCTGAGAGTATCGCCGCTGACGCCGCAAGTCCCGATGAATCAATCGCTAGTATATTCATCCGAAATAACTATCCTTCTGTATTCATATCCTTTATCCGGATTCCCTTTTATCCTGATCCAGCATGTATCATCCGGCATAATATCCCGTACAATATCGGCCCATTCAACTACCGTTACCCCGTCTCCGTAAAAGAAGTCTTCATAGCCTGTCTCATCCATCTCGGTTATATCGCCGATACGATATACGTCAAAATGATACATTGGAAGTCTTCCGCCGTCATATTGCTGAACGATGGTATATGTAGGCGAGCTTACATGATCTTTAATCCCGAGTCCTGCCGCGATTCCCTTGGCAAATACAGTCTTTCCAATTCCCAGATTTCCTGTTAAGGCAATGACCGCCCCGGGAGCAGCCTCCCGTCCTATACTTAACGCAATATTATATGTTTCCTCCGGCCCCCGCGTCTCAATAACTTTCATAGTAACTACATAATAGCATATTCTTTATTTCTTAACGAACCTTTCATAGAAGGCTTTGCCAAAGGCGGACCGTCTTTCCTTTGCGGATTCGCTCTGATCAGCCGGACGCTCGTAACTGGTCAGCACCTTATCGGACGCTTCCCTCACGCTCGAGGCATTCCTTAATGTATCGAGAACACCTGTATAGGCTTCAGAAAGCTCCTTCCAAAGATATTCCAGCTGAATTCCCAGATCTCCTATGGATTCCCCTTTTTCTCTTGCATAATCAAGAAGCCCCTGTTTGCGGGTGTAATAAGTCCACTGAGCCAGCCCGTATCCTGCCTGATCATACACGAAATTGTTGTATGATCCGTTATCCACCGCGTCGGTATATTCCTCATCTGAAACGCCAAACTTATAGTTGTAGCTGTTCTGAAGGTTATTGGACCTCAGATTGGATTCCGCGTACAGATTTCCCATGAGCCCTGCAGCTCCGTATTCATTACCTATCTTATCCTCAAGAAAACTCCATATTGTCGTTGCGTCATCCTCTTTTTTCCACTGCGCGTACAGCTTGACCGTTTCGCCGTTTTTGCTTGTAAGGGATTTGACGGTAGCCTTATCCTTATAGCTTTTTCCACTGCCGTCCCTCTTGGTATTCCATCCCTTAAATTTATATCCGGTACGTTTGTATTCATTCGTTTTGAGTTTATAGCTTTGTCCGTATTTAAGCCCCTTCTGGTCGTCCATATCACCATCTGTGGCTCCATTACCGCTGTAGTGGATCGTATACTTGTTTACCGTCCACTTCGCATACAGGGTTTTATTCCCCGTACTTCCCTTTTTTATCTGGGTAACCTTCTTTTTATACTTACTGTCGCTGAACCAACCACCAAAGGTATAGCCTTTTTTCGTAGGAGCCTTAAGCTTTTTTGTTTTTGTGGTCACTTTGTATTTTGTGGGATTTGAAGCGTTGTTCTTTCCCCCGTTAAGCTTGTATGTGATAGTGTAAGTTACTATCTTCCACTGGGCATATAAAATGATCGTTGCCCCGTTTTTTGCCGTAAGACTCTTGACGGATGCCTTATTTGCGTATTTAGTGCCGCTGCCGTTTTTCTTTGTGTTCCAGCTCGCAAACTTATAGCCTTTCTTCTTGAAAGCATTGGCGGTTAGCTTATAGGCCGTGCCATACTTCAGACCCGTTTGCTTTTTCATAGTGCCGCTTGTCGCGCCATTACCGTTATACTTGATCGCATACTTGTTTGCTGTCCATTTTGCATATAATGTCTTATCTCCGGTACTGCCCTCTTCAAGCCGGGTTATCTTTGTCGTAAACTTATCGTCAAGATACCAGCCGGAAAAAACATAGCCATTCCTTGAAGCCGCCTTAAATTCAAAAGTCGGCGTTTCCATTTTGTAACTGGACGGATTCGATGCATCATTTTTTCCGCCATACAGCTCATAGGTGATATTGTACCCGACCTCCCACTGGGCATACAGGGTGATCTTTTCACCATCATTCTTACAAAGATCCGTTACCTCTTCACCATCGGCATATCCTTGTCCCGATCCGTCAGCAACTATGTTCCATGATACGAACCTGTTACCGCTTAAGGTATATTTATTTGCCTTCAGTTTACAGCTTGCTTCCAAAGGGCATGTCTGGGCTTCCATGCTTCCGCCTGTCGCGCCGTTTCCGTCAAATATTATTGTGTAAGAATTTTCACTTACACCATTTTGGGAAACCCCGTACATCTTATTTTCCGAAGAATTCTCGGATACGGGCAGATCGTCATCCGAAACAGAATTCTCGGATACGGGCAGATCGTCATCCGAAACAGAATTATCTGAGACCGTGTTTTCTGAAACAGTATTTTCTGAGACAGCGTTTTCCGAAACAGCGTTTTCCGAGAGTGTTTCTGTCTTTATATCATCTACGGATACAGTTTCGTTAGCATCCTCTTCATGAACTTCGTTTTCAGTTTCTTTATCCGATTCATCATCTGAAGGTATCGGGTTTTGTGCCACTTCTGACATTGCCGGATGGTCACTTGATGTATTTACTGAAACCGTCTCTCCGGCATAGGCATCTGTGCCAATCGACCCGAGCAGCAGCATAACTACCAAAATAATAACTATTCTTTTATTGGACATATATACCTTCTTTCATAAAACAATATAGCAGAATAAAACCTATAGTATCATAACATAATGTTAACATAATAGCAAAACATAACTCTTTTCGTGCTAATAAAGCCAAACGGCATCAGGCTGTGCACACCATATATTGATGTATACCGCACATTAAAAAAACTATATATTGATATTTTGCGGTATAAATAATTGACTTTTGTTTACATAAGGTTTATTATGTACGGAGTTTATTAGCTTGTAAATTAAGAGGAGGAAGCTTCATGAGGAAACTATGTTTTAAGAGAATTATAGCTGCGGCTATGATATGCAGTCTTGTGATATCCTATGCAGATATTACTCCTGCATTTGCGGCAAATATAGACGAGACGGAGGAAATATCCGATTCGGTCGACGATACCGCTGAAGATATCAATAAAGGAAGTGAGGTATCTGAAAATGAGATCATTGAAACTCAGAGTGATGACAAGGAGGCAGGGTATCAGGAAATATCCGATAATTCTGCTTCAGATGGTTCCCAGTCCGGTGTCCTTTCCATAGCTGAGATAAAGGAGCTTCCCGCCGCTGAACGCGTCATATCTCTGGAAAATAAGGTCTCGGAGGAGGACGCTGTAAGCGAACTTCCGGAGACCTGGAGCGTGATCCTTCAAGACGGCACTGAGAGGGATGTTCGTGTTGCATGGAAGTGTAAGGGTGACTTTAATGATGACAGCTATACCTCGTTCGTATTTCAGGGTGTCATCGACGACGAAAGTGTCGAGCCGGTGGGAGACGAGAATATAACGCAGAAGCTTTCCATGGAAATATATTTTGAAAATGCCGTAAAATATGGGGATGACAATATGATAGTCAGTCTCCTCAGTCCTGATACTATAATTCCGGAGATTGACAAAGAACAGGGAACCGGTGAGTATACCGAAGATTTTACAGCGGATTATGGAAGCGAAGTGAACGCAGTGATAGGCTCACTGGTTGATTACAGTTCCTCAAAAGTAAAGCTCTCAAATTCTGCTTACAATGTTTTCAAGGGCATAAGCCCTGCATCCGATAATTATCTATATTCGAAGCTATCCGCCGGTGAGAAAAGATTTTATAATAATATCGACATTCAGGTAGCCCAGTATCTTTACTATGGTGCAAAATGCACCTCAGGTGTCGGTGGACAACCCTATACAGCCTTTATTCCATCAGCAGGTTTATCTACAGAAGAAATGGAAAAAGTGTTTTATGTTTATTATTATAACAATCCCCAGGCTTTCTTTTTAACAAACGCTATCAGTATTTCCGGCAGTATGGATCAGGGCTACAGCATGTCCATCGCGTTTCTTCCCGATGCGGCTACCCCCTCAACTCTTAAATCCAAGGCTGAGGAGATAGCAAAAAATATAAAGTCTCTGTCAGCAACGGTAAATAAGCAGTCCAAAGAATATGATAAAGCCAAAAAGGCGCAAAGCCTCCTCTGTAAGAGGGTGACCATTGACCAGGATTATATTACCACCACTCAATGGAAAAGGTGGACAGAAGGCAGTCAAAAATATGATCAATCTGTAATGAGCGTTTTTTCAGGAAAAAGAAAAGCATCCCTTAGCGGCGGATATTCAAAGTCTTTTATGGCTCTCGCAAGGCTTGCCGGTATCGAGACATTTGATATAACCAGTATAGGCGGTCGTGAGTGGAATAAAGCCCGTCTTTACGGAGAGTGGTTTAATGTTGATACGATGGCGGATGATACCGATGATATGTCAGGTTCCGGCTGTATCTATGATTCTTTCATGAAAAGTGACACCACTGTGAATAAGGATGGTACACATACCTGGGCGGAAATATGGAAAAAGCTTGCGCCCAAGTCGTCCCGTAACTATACTGCTAAGACCAAGCGCTATTCCATTAAGTACCACCTGAACGGGGGTAAGAATAATAAGTACAATCCTTCGGCATATACAGTGAAAGCCGGAACCATAAAGCTCTGGAGTCCGACGAGAACTGGCTATAAATTCAAGGGCTGGTATAAAGATGACGACTTTGACGACCGCATAAAAAGTATAAAGGCCTCCAGTAAAAAAAGCTATGAGCTATACGCGAAGTGGTCCATTAATACATACAAGATCACTTACCATCTTAACGGTGGTAAGCTCAGCAAAAAAAATCCAAAGACATATACGGTAAAATCAAAAAATATAACTCTGAATAACCCGACCCGGACCGGATATAACTTTAAGGGTTGGTATACAAATGCGTCCTTTAGCGGAAGCCCGGTAAAGACGATTAAGAGTTCAAGCGCAAGGAACTATCACCTATACGCTAAATTTGAATTGCCTAAATACAAGATCACGTATAAGCTTAAGGGAGGAAAAAACAGCTCGAAGAATCCGGCATACTATACTACTAAAACCAGTACGATCAAACTGGCCGACCCGACCAGAAAAGGCTATGCATTCGGCGGCTGGTACAGCGACAGCGGCTTAAGCAAGAGAGTCAGACAGATAAAGAAAGGTAGCAAAGGCAACAAAACTTTATATGCAAAGTGGATCAAGATCAAATATACCATAACCTACGAGCTCGATGGCGGTACGAATGCCGGCAATCCTAAGACATATACCGTAACATCATCGACTATCACCCTGAAAAATCCGACAAAGACCGGGTTCGTATTTGATGGCTGGTACACCGACTCGAAGCTCACGAAGAAGATAACAGCAATAAAGCAGGGCAGTACCGGAAATCTCACTCTCTACGCCAAGTGGACGTCGGAAGCTACAGCAGACAACAACAGCACCGAAGCCACAGAAATCACAGAGTAATTACAATAAAATCCCCCGGTCACACAGGACGGCCGGGGGATGATCTTGCTTTCATCCAGCACCTTTCAGAATATTTCTTAACGGTTTGTAGATAAGCATCGTAATGAGTACGGAGCAGAGTCCTTTGAAGATGGTAAACGGGAGATTAAATATCAACAGACAGTCCCAAAGATCCTCAACAGACGGCACGATCAGCTGATATGCCCCGATTATGGCTTCCATAGGCATGAAGTTTGTATATATCGGATAGACAATATAATAATTTGTAAAAAGTGATATGATCCCCATAAAAGCCGCTCCCACAACAGAACCTGTAAGCGCGCCTTTTTTCGTATGTATCTTCTTGTATATCAATCCGGCAATCAGCACAAAGGCTGCGCCGAGCATAAAATTGGAAAGCTCTCCTACTCCGCCTGTCTGTGTATTCATCAGATGAAGCAGATTCTTGATCAAGCATACTATGACTCCTGATGCCGGTCCATACGCAAATGATGCCATGAGCGCGGGAAGCTCTGAAAAATCCATCTTGATAAATGACGGAATGAGAAACGGTATGGGAAACTCAAGAAACATGAGTATGTACGCAACTGCCGAGAGCATGGCCGTCCCTGTAAGCTTTCTGATATTGCTGTTCATCTGATTTATGCTGACAGATCGAGATTCATACCGGGCAGAAGCTGCGCATCCTGCTTCTTTCTCGCCTTCATGTACGGACTCTCCTCCTCATGGCTGTACTCGATCTTTGTATTTGTCTCTCCGCCTGAAACGTATGTCCTGCCGCACTCCGGACAGATCGCCGTATGAATCGATACTGAAGCCTGCAGAACCTTTCCGCCCTTTTCCTCGGCCTTCTCATAAGCATTCATGACGTGCTCCTGCTCATGAGCCCTAACCCTGTTTCCGGCCTCGGTAGGAGAAATATGCTGTGCCGACTTAAACGAAACCATTTCATCAGAGCCGTCCTGATACTTACGCTCCTTGCAGGTTTCACACTCCGCCGGTGATACCTTCTTTCCGGGCTGTATCTCTGTAGACTCTCCGGGATTGACTATGGGCTTCTTCTCTTCGGCTGCCCCTACGGCTCCTGACGCACCAATGGCACCGGCCGCATTCTCTGCTCCGATGTCTGATCCTTTGCTCATGCCAGGTCCCATTCCCCATACACCGTATGTGCCGAACGATCCGCTCCCGCTTATAGGACTGATCATATGATCACCGCCTTTCAGATGTCCCCGTCATCAATAGAACCTTATCCTGCTGATGACATTTCCAAATGATTTGACCTTATCGCTGAACTCCTCTTCCGAAAGTTCCGGTGTGATAAAAGCGATCTCATCTTCAAGTTCGCCTACTGATATTGTATCAAGAAATCCGTCCGGTGAAAAGACCTTATTTGCTTTTCCTTCATCTTCCGTATAAATCCTGACCAGATATTTCCTTTTTACACTGTCATTTGATGCCAGAACGAGCTTCTCATCGTGCTTCCAGCCGCAGTACGCCCGCTTTCCGTCATGCCTCGCCGCGTCTATGACATCAGCCACGACTGCGGATGCCGTCGGAAGTGATCCCGCCCCGGCTCCGGTAAATACGGCATCTCCCAGCATATTTCCATGCACATAGACGGCATTCATAACCCCGTTTATGGCATAGAGCGGATGTGAAGGCTCCACGAGGAACGGAGCAACATAAGCCCTGACTCCGTCCTCCGTCCTTTTTGCCTCTGCAAGAAGCTTGACCGCATATCCCAGAGTGGACGCATATCTTATATCCTCTGCCGTTATCTGCCGGATCCCCTCTGTATATATATCCTTATAGTCTACCGAGCTTCCAAACACTATAGATGACAGTATTGCGATCTTCCTTGCCGGATCGTGTGCGTCTATATCCGCGCTTGGATCCCTCTCTGCATACCCGTTTTCCTGTGCCTGTTTCAGCACCTTGCTGAAGCTTACACCCGGGTTTTCCGTCATCTCCGTAAGTATGAAGTTGGTGGTTCCGTTTAATATGCCTGTGATCTCATCAATATCATCTGCCGTAAGGCAGTCATTAAGCGCCCTTATTATAGGGATTCCTCCGCCGCAGCTTGCTTCAAAGAAATAATTTACATCATTTTCTCTTGCTATACTCATAAGCTCCAAGCCGTTTTCGGCCACAAGCTCCTTATTTGACGTACAGACATTCTTGCCTTCCTCGAGGCATCTCTTTGTGAATTCAAACGCGGGATGCAGTCCACCCATCACCTCTACGACAATCTTGACTTCATCATCGTTAATAATGTCTTCAAACTCATGAGTCAGTACCTTTTCAACCGGATCTCCGGGAAAATCCCTCAGATCCAGTACGTATTTGACCTCTATCTCCTGACCGGCTCTGTCAGTCACAAGTCTTCCATTCGAGTGTAAAACGTTATAAACCCCGCTGCCTACGGTTCCGTATCCAAGTATAGCCACCTTGATCATTACTGCTTGTTTTCCTCTTTCTTACTTACATTTATCCATTTCAGATATGCGTTTATGAACGGATCGATATTGCCGTCAAGCACCGAGTCCGCCTGCGCTATCTCGCACTCAGTCCTGAGATCTTTCACAAGCTGATACGGCTGCAGAAAATAAGACCATATCTTCGAACCCCATGCGTTGTCCTTAACCTCGCCCCTGATCTCGGAAAGTTTTTCGGCGTTATTTTC
>JAFUWM010000136.1 GCA_017483425.1 Lachnospiraceae bacterium
CTGGTAATTGCCGTTCTCGTCAAGGATAATGTCAAAATCCATTGAATCAAGCGTATCCCCGTTGCCCTCAACGATGTCTATCAGGGATAAAATGGTATTATTTATGTCCATGTCCCTCGTGGAATTCGCATCGTAGTTATCTTCTATGGTGACGGAATATGCGAGCTTATCCTCCGCAAGCA
Source organism: Lachnospiraceae bacterium (assembly GCA_017483425.1). GTDB lineage: Bacteria > Bacillota > Clostridia > Lachnospirales > Lachnospiraceae > NK4A144. The sequence continues at coordinate 183 of JAFUWM010000136.1, forward strand.
CGACGCCGTTTCTGTCATATATAGTTCCTCTTGTCGCTTTGAGTGATTTTTCGCGTTCGATCTTAAGCGTGAAATTGTCCTGATACTCCTCACCATGAACTATCTGCAGCACAAAAAGCCTGTATATGACAAGTATCGCAAGCAGCATAAGCAGCGCTCCCAGGATAAATATTCTGGAAGTGATGAGTCCTATGAGTTTGTCGCTAAGCTTTTTGAAGAAGTCCTTCATTTATTGCTCACTCTCCTCAAAACTCCCTTCTATCCTTAAAAGAATACCGCGAAGTATAAGATAAACAAAAAGTGAGACTATAATCGTATATACAAGCTCCGGCAGCATGATATGTAAAAAATAATATCCTACATTAAACCTCGCTCTTAAAAGAAACCCTGATAAATATGTCATCACAAGGTAGACGATATCCGAAACCGAGATAAATAAAAGCGGAAACTTGATATCATCCGGATAGAAGCCTCTGTTTGCCGCTCCGTTCGCGTACCCGATAAGGAGATAGATCAAAGCATTTAATCCCAGCACACTGCCATAAAAAATATCAGTAAGAAGACCGCAGATAAAACCGACGACCATTCCGTCGCTTCTGCCCTCCATGAATCCGAATATGCTTGTGATGATTATCATGAGATTGGGTACAATACCGGCAAAGGCGATATGCTGGAATATCGTGCTCTGAAGAAGAAAGCATAGTATTATAGCGAGCGCCTCTACAAGTCTTTTCATTCCAGACCGCCCTTTTCCTTCATCTGGGTAATGACAAGCACCGCGTCAATATGCTCAAAATCCACTACAGGCGTAAGCGTACCTGATTTGGTGAGGTTATTTGAGTCCTTTTCAATAGTATTGATGTAGCCGATAGCGATCCCCGGAAGATATCTGTCGGATATGTTGCTTGTTACGATCTTATCCCCTACCGCGACTTCATCATCGGGATCCGAAAGCTGCCCGAACTCAATGGTTCCGTCCTTTATCGCTTCCAGATTCCCGTATACTATCAGATTGTCTGACGTATTGAGCATTCTTCCCGAAACATTACTGTCGTCATCTATTATGGATCTGACCTGCGCCCAGTTCGGCCCCGTCTTTGTGATTATCCCGACAAGCCCGGCTCCGGCGATCACATTCATGCCTTCCTTTATACCGTCATTTGCGCCCTTGTCTATGATAAATACCGAGTACCAGTTTCCCGGGTCCTTTCCCGTAACCCTCGCACCTATCTTTTCGTATTCCTCGTATTCCGAATCTAGATCAAGGAGCGACCTCAGCTCTATTAATTCAAACCGGTTTTCTATAAGCCTGTCGTTTTCCTGTGTAAGCTCATCCACCTGTTCCCTGAGCGCCTTGTTTTCGGAAAGCACCTCCCTTACCTGTCTGAAATCTTCGGCTCTTTGATTCGCGTAGGAGGATATCTCCGTGAGTCCGTTCTTAAAGGGCATAAAAGTATAACCCGCGATACTGTTAAATACCGTGGGTACGACATCTGTTGTAAAAGTGAGGATCATAAGCAGGACAGATACTATGGTAAGTATCAGCAGAAGGTAACCCGGAGGTATCTGTATCCCTCTTCTTTTGACTTTAACCCTTGCCATATTACTTTATACATCTTCTGACATATCAGCGAGCGAGTATGCGACTGATCTGAAATTAGGATCCTTTATGATACGGGCAAGACCATATGCCACGCTCTCCTCGGGATTTTCCGCCTTATTTACCTTAAGCGCCGTTCCCTTGACGATAAGCTCGTCAAGATGCGCGAGCGAAGCCGTGCCTCCTGTGAGATAAATACCCTGTCTGTATATATCAGCGGATAATTCCGGAGGGGTTCTCTCTAATATTACTTTAATATTATCGACTATCGTTCCGGCCGTTTCCGCTATCGTAGTATCTATAAGATCCGTGGGTATCGACCTCTCTACCGGAAGTCCTGTCACAAGATCCCTGCCATAAACAACGGCCGGCTTATGTTCGGCTTCTGTCTTGCCAAGCTCGATCTTAAGCTGCTCTGCGGTTTTTTCACCCACTACCAGACCGAATTCCCGCCTTATGATACTGCGGATCGCGTCATCGAACTTCCTTCCGCCTGTTTTGATGAGCTTTGAAAGGACTATGCCCCCCAAAGAGAGCACCGAGATCTCCGTTGTCTCAAAGCCTACGTCCACAACCAGAACACCCTGGGAAGTCTTTACGTCTATACCCATGCCGAGACCGTCTGCAAGAGACTTTTCAGACATCATGATTTTTCTTGGCTTTAAGCTCGAATCCTTTATCAGATCATAGAAAGCTCTTTTTTCGACCTCGGTAACATCTGTCGGCACCGATACATAGTAATCCGCTCCGGATCCCCTTCCGTCGGTAAGCTCATTTATAAACTCGGTAAGCACCGTAGTCATATTTCCGATGTCCGCTATGACCCCGTTTACAAGAGGGAAAGACACCTTTATATTCTGCGGTGCCTTTTCAAACATTTCAAAAGCCGCATCGCCATACGCGAAAAGTATGTCCTTTTTCATTATGGCGATCATGTTTCTTTCATTAGTGATCGTATCTTTTGCCGTACTGTATATCTTTATATGCCCTGTTCCCAGGTCGATACCAAATGCCAGATTGCTCAATTCAGTATTCCTTCTTCTCTAAAACTATAATACCTTCCATCGCCTATAATGATCGAATCTACCATACTGAGCCCTGATATCCTGCATGCAAGAAAAAGATTCCTGCTTATTTCCTTATCAGCCTCTGATGGTGACGGATCTCCGCTGGGGTGATTGTGTACAAGGATAATGTGTACCGCGTTACAGCGAAGAGATTCTCTTACTATCTCCCGCACGGGTACCTGAGATGAATTAACGGATCCGATCGACGCATGATATTCACCTATGCGCCGCATCTTTGTATCAAGCATGAGCACATATACATGCTCTGTCTCCATATGTCTCAGATCCTGCATATAGTACGCGGCTGCCTCTTCCACATGGAGCACGGGTTCTTTATACTTAGCGTCCTCTTTCCAGATCCTTTTTGCTATCTGGGCAACGCATACAAGCTGTATGGCTTTTACCCTGCCTATACCTGAAATACCCGAAAGCTCTGAAATACTTAAGCGGCACAGTCCCCCGAGAGTGCCTCCGGCTTCCTTAAGTACCTTTAATGCAAGCTCCTTTACGTCAAGCCCCTTCTTTCCGCTTCTTAAGATCACGGCCAGAAGCTCGGCATCACTCAATGCCTCCGGACCATACTCCTCGCATCTCTCATAAGGCCTCTCACTTGCAGGATAAGCTTTGATTCCTTTATTCATCCATACCTCTCTTTCCGCCGTAAGGCTTATGCCCGAAAAAAGAGAGATATCAAAATCAACCCCTGACTAAAGAATTTTATCACCTGAATTTATTACGGTCAATAATGTTATCATTTATTATATACTGCAGGGAATTCATTATCCCGAATTTTGCGTGCGGCCAGGTAAGCCCTCCCTGAAAATAAACAGAATACGGCTCCCTGATGGGGCCGTCGGCAGATAATTCTATCGATGAACCGGAAATAAAGCTTCCCGCAGCCATGATAACCTTGCTGTCGTATCCCGGCATATCCCAGGGCTCGGGCACCAC
>JAFUWM010000137.1 GCA_017483425.1 Lachnospiraceae bacterium
AGCTTTTTCTGGCAGCGGTTCTTGGTTGGGCAGCGGCACAGATAATAAAGACAGTCATAAATTGCATAGTAAATAAGACCTTTGATCCGGGCAGACTCATAGGCTCGGGAGGCATGCCAAGCTCACACTCGGCTTTTGTCACGGGACTTGCGGTTTCGGCATTCAAGAACTGCGGGCCGGGATCGCCTGCATTTGCCATCTGTTTTGTTCTCGCTTTCTTAGTCATGTATGACGCTATGGGAGTAAGGCGCGAGACCGGGAAGCAGGCAGAGCTTTTGAACCAGATAACCGAGATATTCAGCGCAAACTATGCTGAATTTGATACTCCGGAGAAGGCGCTCAAGGTGCTTGTAGGGCATACTCCGCTGCAGGTTCTTTTCGGGTGCCTGCTGGGAATGGTAATCGGGATCCTGATATAGAGGAAATTATGATAGAAAAAAACGCAAAAATCTTTGTTGCCGGGCATCGCGGACTGGTTGGCTCCGCGATAGTAAGGGCTCTGGAAAAAGACGGTTATACGAATATATTAAAGCGGACGCATAAGGAGCTTGATCTGACAGATCAGAAAGCGGTGTTTGGCTTTTTTGAAAAGGAAAGACCTGAATATGTCGTGCTTGCGGCGGCTCATGTCGGGGGAATAAATGCGAACCAGACTGCGCCCGCGGATTTTATATATATAAATTCCGTGATCCAGTGCAATGTCATAGGTGCTTCGCATGAATACAAAGTAAAGAAGCTATTATTCCTCGGAAGCTCCTGTATATATCCGCGTATGGCGCATCAGCCTATATCAGAGTCCGAGCTTCTCACGGGACCTCTGGAAAAGACAAATGAAGGCTATGCGATAGCGAAGATATCAGGCCTCATGATGTGCAGATTTTTCAAGCAGCAGTACGGAGATGATTTCATTTCCTGTATGCCTACAAATCTTTACGGTCCAGAGGATAATTTCAATCTTGAGCATTCCCATGTTCTTCCAGCACTTATCAGGAAGTTTGATGATGCAAAGGAAAACGGCGCAAGGACTGTAACCCTTTGGGGAACGGGAGCGCCTTTGAGGGAATTTCTCTATGTAGATGATATGGCGGATGCCTGCGTGTACCTGCTGCAAAATTACAGCGGCGAAGAGCATGTAAACATAGGCACGGGCAAGGAGATCACGATAAAAGACCTTGCGGAGCTTGTGAAAGAAATTGTGGGCTTTGACGGGGAAATAGTGTGGGATGAGAGTATGCCGGACGGGACACCGAGAAAGCTTCTTGATGTTTCAAAGCTTCATGATATTGGCTGGAAAGAGAAAGTACCGCTTAAGGAAGGCATAAGGCTTGAATATGAGTGGTATAAGAGTCAGGATAAGGAGGCGCTTAAGCTTTGATGACGGCTGTCATGCTTGGAGGACTTGCGCTCTTTCTGGTAAATAAGAAGTGGGCAAAGATCACGCTTATCTGTCTGGTTCCGGTCTGTGTGCTCAGGGCTTATTATGGCGACGGGAACCGGCTTAATATGTATGCTGTCTGCACGGGAATAACTATGATAGCTGCTTCTCCGTTTTTTGAATGGATCGCGGAACGTTTGTTATTGAGGTTTGAGTGTGAGAGAACGGATCATGCTTCGGGGGATGATATAGTGGATAATAAAACCAAATGGAGACTGATTATAGCCGGGTATGTGATTTTTGTTTTATTTGCCGTATTTTCGATAATATCGATAATAAGGCTTAATGCGAAAATAAATACACTATACGGCTTCACGCAGGATCTGGATCAGCGGATAGAGGATGTGAGTGATACCCAGTAATGTTACAGGCGGCGATCGCAGTACTGCTCATAGCGGTTAATTTCATACTTTATTTTCTTTTCGGGGCTGTTCTCTGCGGTTCTCCGAAGAAAAAAATGAGCCTGACCGGGACAGTGTTTACGGGCTTCTTTTTTTATTATCTGTTATTTTCATTATGCTGCATATCGGTAATGCTGAGATGGCGCCCGCTTCATGTACTTTCAGGGATGTGGCTCATTGTCGTGCTTATTGCAGCGGTGGCAGGGATCGTCAGGGCAGGATCGGGAGTATTGGATTGTTTTGGGAGAGCAGCTTTTTTTGCTAAAAGGCATATCGCTGTTTTTTTATTCGTGGGAATCATAACTACAGCATTTGTATCTGTCGTGCTGTTTAATTATCAGTTTACTCTTGATGCCTCATATTATGTCGGCAATGTGACTACTGCTATCCAGACGGATACGGTCAATATGTATGATCCGTTTACGGGAGAATGGCTTGACCACTATGAGATGAGGTATTTCTTTGCTACATTTACCATGAATGACGCGGTACTGTGCAGTCTGATACATATTCATCCTCTTCTGTGGTGCAAGATAACCATGGCCGGCACTGCAATGATACTGACGGCAATGGTTTTGTATATG
>JAFUWM010000138.1 GCA_017483425.1 Lachnospiraceae bacterium
ATCTCTATATTCCCGTTTCCCAAGTCGCTGATGCTGAACCTGCAGGTTACGAACCAGTCAAAAACATCGTCCTTGTCGGCTTTTAATACCTCTTTTTCGTCATCCTCCACGTCATAGAATAAAGCCTGTACATACTTTCCCGCAGCGACGCTTCGTATCGTATGATAACTCTCGCCCCAGTCCTCTATGTAAAAGAGGCTCCCTTCATCCACAGATGACATGGAGAGGAAGCTATCATCATCTATATGCCATGCCTTATCTCCATCCACTATCTTGTAGGTATCAAGTCCCATAGACACAGGAATGTCTTTTCCAAGCAGCAGATCGAGACCTTCCTTTACCGTATGACAAAAAGGCGGATTTCCGGCGTACCAGTCCTTAAGCCATTCATCAGCAAGCGGACCTGCCAATGCTATGTTATCCCCCTTTTTAATATCCAGCGGTAAGATATCGCCTTTATTTTCAAGAAGTACAAGAGATTCCTCTGATAATCTGCGGCATATCTCCCGAGCCTCTTTTATATCAAGGTCTGTGCCGGATATACTGTCGTATGGGCAGACCCCCTCAGGATCATAGATGCCAAGCTTCATGCCGGCCATAAGGATGTTAAACAACGCGCCGTCAAGCCCGCTCTCTGACAGCACACCCAGCTTTAACGCATCCCTTACGGCTTTTTCGACATCCTCTGGCTTGTCGGACATGCTGTCAACTCCCGCCTTTATGGAATCCGTCATGCACTCCGCAAGCGTGCCGTATTCGTGATGGAAGTCCTTAAGCCTCACCATTGCAAATCCGTCGCATACGGCATGGATCAGGCCGTGCTTATCCTTAAGCAGATCTTTTACTTCGGGATTCGTCATTCCCGGTACACCGTTTATTTTATTGTATGAGGTCATCACGCCAAGAGCCCTGCCCTCATCAAGAGCGGCAAAGAATGGCGGCATATAGTATTCGTATTTATCCCGCAGACCGATCGATGAATTGGTAAAGAACCTGTCTACTTCCCTGTTATTCGCATAGAAATGCTTCAGCGTAGCTCCGCATTTGATATATTCGGGATCATCTCCCTGCATGCCTCTGATGTAGGATACCGCGTTTACTGATGTGAGCAGCGGATCCTCGCCGTAGCCTTCTTCGTTTCTCCCCCATCTGGGATCACGTTCGGGATCTACAGTCGGAGCCCATCTGGAAAGTCCGGTCTTTCTGTGACGTTTCCATCCTGCCCTCGCCTCGGTGCCGACAACGCTTCCGGCCTCATGTATAAGCTCCGGATCCCATGAGGAGCTCATGCCTATAGGATTCGGAAAAGACGTTGTGACATCCGGGTCGTATATTCCGTTCTGCTCATTTCTTGCCTCAACGCCGTGGGCGGCCTCCCCTCCAAGGACGAAGCCCTCTACGCCGAGTCTTCCCACGCCTTTTTCCGGGTGGGAGTAAAGGATGATCTTTTCTTCGAGGGACATTTCTGACAGCAGCCAGTTTATCCGGTCTTTTCTTGAAACCGCCGGATCGTGGAACCTGTTGCTTATTCCATCAGGCGCAAGGAGCCTGTCAATATAGCCCAGCAGTACCTCCTCTGAATATATGACTCTCCCGTCCATGCCGCACTTCCTGCCGCCATCCACGTTATCCTGCCTGTCATCAAAAAATATACATTCCGCCGGATCAAGATCATAGCGTGAAAATAAGGACTCATATATTTCCCGGTGCGGCTTTAACTGGTGAACCTCATAGGAAATGATACCGCCGTCTATATAATCAAAAAAAGGCAGCCCGTCGGTATGCGTATGAAACATACGGTGCGAATAGTTTGACAACAGGTAGAGTTTGTACCCCGCCTCCTTAAGCTCCCGCATCTTATCCCATACCCTTGGCCTCGGCAGCGGCATCCGTTCCAGATGACCAAGCATATACCTGATATGCTCTTCATCGGCCGGATATTTTTTCACATAGTCCTCTATGATATCGTCAAAGGGTCTGAGTCCTATATCAAATTCAAGCCAGAGCGGATCATGAAAAAGTCTTTTTGAAAAAGCTTTTGCTTCCTCCTCATCCGGTATGGTTTCCATGATAAGCCCCATCCATCTGTATGAAAGCAGCACCCCGCCTATGTCAAAAATAATATTTTTATATCTCATCCTGATCCTTATACCTGATTCGCTGTTCAAAATGCCGGCTCCTTTTATGAAGCCGGCATTAAAGCATTACCCATCACATAACGTTCCCTGCAATATTTACAGTGTGTCGCCCCTTACGACATATCCCGGATTATCGGGGGTAGCTATCAGCTTCTTGACATTGAGCACCTTCGCCCATTTATCAACCACCTGACACTCAAGCTTCACACCTGCACCGATCTTTGCATGACCTAAGATCACACAGTTCTTTACAGACGCTCCCTTGCCTATTTCCACGCCTCTTCCAATTATACTGTCCTCTACCGAGCCCTCTACCACACAGCCGTTTGC
>JAFUWM010000139.1 GCA_017483425.1 Lachnospiraceae bacterium
CTCGAGTCTTACAAGATCGGCTCCGCCTGTCTCACTGTGAGTGATAGAAGACGAGCCTATCTTCACCACTATCCGCTTTTTATTACTGAAATCACGCATTATTTTTCCCTGCTTTTTTGATCTTATAATTCAAACTCCCGACAGTATCCGGCTCTCAGAGGTAATATACGCTTCCGCCGCTTTCATCCCGTCTATCGCAGCAGACATTATCCCGCCGGCATACCCCGCACCCTCACCTGCAGGGTATATTCCCTGAATATTGACGGACTGCATATCATCTTCCCTCAGAATCCTTACAGGTGAAGAGGTTCTTGCCTCAATCCCTGCAAAAAGAGTATCGGGGTCATCATATCCATTTATCTTTTTGCCGAATCCCGACATAGCCTCGATTATATCATCCGACACATAGTCAGGCAAAAGTTCCCTTACATTACCCATTCCATAGCTTCCCTTGCAGGAGGGCTTTACACTTCCAAAATCCTTTGAAGCTGTTCCGCTCTTAAAGTCACCGAATCTCTGATATGGTATCGCGCCGTCACACTCCTCGAATGCCTTCTTTTCAAGGGCTCTCTGGAACCTGACTCCGGCAAGCGGGTCTGTCCCGTATCCTTTATAATCCTCAGGTGAGATCGTGCAAACTATGGCGGAGTTGGAATTTTCTCCGTCTCTTGCGGAATAACTCATACCATTTACTGTAAGCTGTCCTCTCTCGGAAGAAGCATTCACGACATACCCTCCGGGGCACATACAGAAAGAATAAACGCCCCTGTCATCACTGCAATGATACGTGAGCTTATAGCTCGCCTTATCCTGATGCAGCGCGCTGTCTATCATTTCTCTTTTATGCTCTGCTCTCACTCCTACGGCAAATGCCTTAGGCTCCATCGACACTCCCTTTTCATAAAGCATCTTAAAGGTATCCCTCGCGGAGTGTCCAAGGCACAAAAAGACCGACCTGCAGGATATGATCCCGCCTCCCCTGCCGGTAACCACTATGCCTGATATCCTGCCGTCTGACACGATAAGGTCATCTAAAAGACATCCAAAATGTACTTCTCCTCCAAGGCTTATTATCTCTTCCCTTATGGAAGGTATTATCTCCTGCAGCTTATCCGTACCTATATGCGGATGCTGGTCTATGAGTATATTTTCATCGGCGCCGTGCTTCACAAAGGTCTCAAGGATAAACCTCTTCCTGCCCTCCTTATCCTTGATGCCGGAGCTCAGCTTCCCATCGGAAAAGGTCCCTGCACCGCCCTCTCCGAACTGCACGTTTGAATCAGGATCAAGCACCCCCGTCTCGATGAATCTGTTTACATCCTCCGCCCTCTTATCGGCGCTCTTTCCTCTCTCATATACGACAGGTCTGTATCCCTCATGTGCCAGGACAAGGGCAGTAAATATTCCCGCAGGTCCGAAGCCGATCACGACCGGCCTTTCCTGGCTTATTATCCTCCCATGCTTCGGAAATCTGTACGCCTCATCCTCATATATCCTTACATTGCTGAGATTAACGCGTTTTACTATACGTTCATCATTATCCGTGCCGACAGTGATAGTGTACACGTCAACGATATTATTC
>JAFUWM010000140.1 GCA_017483425.1 Lachnospiraceae bacterium
AAGACAACCGTTGGAAATATGCCCTGGGTTAATTATACCTATGTAACAGACTTTTCAATCTATGAGGAATATCCAGATATACGTACAGTTGATATAAACGGCAGTATAAACAGAACCGACCACTCGCTGAACTATCCGGAGCAGGAGAAGGCCAGACGGCGTGACTTTTTTATGTACAGTATATTCAAGACCGTTCCGCTGATTATCCAGGGGGAGGTATATAACTATGGAGACTACCGGGCTGCGGAGATGCCGCCTTTTTTCTCTGAACAGAAGTTCCTTGATGCATATACGGTTCTCAGAGAATTTCCCGGACTTACGGAAGTTAATGATTCAGGCGACAATACCTTCTTCGTGATCGATAATGATACCGCGCATGAGCCATGTGAGCTTCAGTTGCCGGAATATGAGCCTGCTCCTCGTCCGGATAATGAGGGTCTGGAGACGGGAAGCCGTATGGATGCAGATGGAAATATTCTTGAAATGGATGAGCAATATCATTATCATACAAATATGGCGGCAATGCTTCTTTTGGGGAAATGGTTTGATTTTTTGAGGGAAAAGGGAGTTTACGACACTACGCGTATAGTTATAGCTGCCGATCATGGGGAAGGTCTCGGTCAGTTTGATTATTTTCTGTATGACGAGAATACGGATATGGAGTATGTGAACCCGCTTTTAATGTATAAGGATTTCGGGGCAAAGGGATTCAGTGTTTCCGATGAATTTATGACAAATGCGGATACTGCCGTACTTGCCGTAAAGGGACTCATAGATGATCCTGTGAACCCTTTCACGGGGAATTTGATAGACGACAGAGAAAAAACGGCGCATGATCAGCTTGTATCAATGTCCCTGAACTGGGATATACTTAAGAATAACGGAAATGTATTTGATACATCCGACGCTCCCTGGTTTGCAGTACATGACAATATATTCAAGCGGGAAAACTGGAGGGTAACGGCAGATCCCAACAGGCAGGAATGAATCTGTGATAAGAGATAAGGAGGTACCTATGGACAAGGAACTTGAAAAGAAAGTGGCGCAGCTTCAGGAGATGATCGACGGCTCCGATAATATCGTGTTTTTCGGCGGGGCGGGAGTATCTACGGAATCGGGGATACCTGATTTCAGGAGTCAGGACGGGCTGTATAATCAGAAATATGACTATCCGCCGGAGACGATCCTGTCCCACAGCTTCTTCATGAGGAACACGGCCGAGTTTTACAGATTCTATAAAGAAAAGATCCTGCTCGTGGGATCGGATATGGATCCTAAGCCCAACGCCGCGCATTTAAAGCTTGCGGAGCTTGAGAAAGCAGGGAAGCTTAAGGCAGTTATAACGCAGAATATTGACGATCTCCACCACAGGGCAGGGTCAAAGACTATATATGAGCTTCACGGAACTGTAACGAGAAATTTCTGTATGGACTGTGACAAGGAATTTGACGTGGAGTATATAAAGGCTTCTGACGGAGTTCCCGTATGCGATTCCTGCGGAGGTATAGTGAAACCGGATGTAGTGCTTTACGAGGAAGGCCTTGATATGTATACCATGGAGCAGTCCATAAAGGCAATATCCGATGCGGATATGCTGATAATAGGCGGTACGTCACTGGTCGTTTATCCTGCGGCGGGACTCATAGATTATTACAGGGGAAACAAGCTTGTGCTTATAAATAAGGGAACTACCGGCAGGGAATCCGGAGCGGATCTTGTGATAAACGGTCCTATCGGCGAGGTGCTGGGAGCGATAAAAGTTAATTAAAACATTAAAGAACAACACCGGGGATTCATGATCAGATCCCCGGTGTTTTACTGGTCGCAGTTGAAATCTTTATTGAAACTTACGCATTGTCAGGCATAAGCTTTCTTTACCATGTCAAACTGCTGTATGGTTCCGGCTCTGCCTGTTGATTCTCTCAAAAAGATGCCGGTTCTTCTTACCTGTGCCTTGTCGTTGTTTGCCATATCCTTTACGGCAAAATCCGTTTTGCGTGAATCAAGATAGATCGCGCCTACGTCACTCTCCTTGAGAGTCGTCAGTCTGTCTGAGCCGTCGGGATCCTTTGACCATATCCTGAGTCTGTCAAATATCTCGTCGTTTTCGTCGATCCAGCCATTTCCGTCCGAATCATATTCCGCAAGCTCCTCAAAGCCGTTTCCGCTTTTTACTCCGAAAAGCTCCGAGCCATCGTTTATGACACCGTCATCATTACGGTCGAGGGCGAGGAATCCGGTACCGCTGACAAGCTTTGCTATCTTGTCTTCGATCCCGTCAGCGTCAATGTCAAACATGAAAGTCTGGTTCGATACGGAGGCAGGAGAGCCTGACAACTGTATCACGAGAGGATCGATATAGACAGCAGCGCCGTAGTCTATCTCCATAGCGGATTCTTCGATAAAGCTGCGGCTCATTTTGACATCCAGATTAAAGGACAGCTTTCTGCCGTCGGCGGTCAAGGCCGTACCCTTGGTAGAGAAAGTTGTTTCCTCTGATTCTTCGTGATAATGATACTCTCCATAGGTACCGCCGATAACGGAGGTGGACATCATTGTGCGCAGTCCGGTGAGCATGGACATGGGAGATTTGCCCGAGCAGTCCGTGACATGCTGCCATTTTGTTGTGTCTATTCCGAGGAATATCATGAGCAGATAATCTATGCAGGCAGCCTGCATTTCAATATACATTGTCTGCTCGTCATCAAGTCTCGAGTGCATCTGGGACTTTAATTCCTCATAACGTTTTTTGATCTCTGCAGCAGGATCGTCAGAGGTTTCCTCTGTCCTTTTTTCTTTTGTTTCTGTGTCACCTGCTTTGTTTTGATATTCGCCCAGAGACAGTGTCATTTCGGAAAAAGACATGGAGCTCTTTTTTCCGGACACGGTCCATGACGATTCTGAATACGCATCCGTGCGTTTTTCACTGTAAGTGCGGGCGGATTCCATTCCTACGTTTGAACTTAGGATTTTGATAAGATCTCCCCCTTTCGGTTTAAAATATAAGGAGCAGTCATTTGCGCTCTCCCTGCGCATCAAACTGCTCCTTCACCTAAATATATCGGACGATCCGGGGTAAAATATTAGCTTTGATTTATGCACCGGCCAGAGTTTATGGTAAAATTATAGTAAATGAAAAATTCGGAGAACGTTACTATGAATATGGATTTTTATAAAGGAAGAAAAGTTCTTATTACCGGGCATACGGGATTCAAGGGATCATGGATGTGCAGGGTACTGATAAAGGCAGGAGCCGTGGTTTCAGGATATGCCATGGAGCCGCCCACTGATCCGGCGCTTTTTGAGCTGGCAGGCATCAGGGACAGGATAGACCATGAAACAGGAGATATAAGAGATCTGGAGCATCTGCGCAAAGTATTTGACCGTGTGCAGCCCGAGGTTGTCATACACATGGCGGCTCAGCCGATAGTAAGGGACTCATACAAGGATCCCGTGTACACATATGAAACGAATGTCATGGGAACCGTAAATATATTGGAATGTGTGCGACAGACCCCCTCGGTAAAGTCTTTTGTCAATGTGACAACCGATAAGGTCTATTTGAATAAGGAATGGCCCTGGGGATATCGTGAAAATGAGGAGCTGAACGGCTACGATCCTTATTCCAATTCAAAGTCCTGCTCGGAGCTGGTTACAAGTTCATACAGGAATTCTTTTTTTGAAGATAAGAAAGTCGCGATAACAACCTGCCGGGCAGGGAATGTGCTTGGAGGCGGAGATTTTGCAAATGACCGTATAATCCCTGATTGTATCAGGGCTCTTGCCGCGAACAGGGAGATAATAGTCAGGAATCCCGATTCAACGCGGCCTTATCAGCATGTGCTGGAGCCGGTCTGCGCGTATCTTATGATAGCAGCAAGGCAATACGAAGATTTGTCGCTTGCCGGATGCTATAATGTAGGGCCTGATGATACGGACTGCCGTACCACCGGAGAAATAGTACAGTTATTCTGTGATAAATGGAATGAACTGGGAGATCCGGACAAAAAAGCGGCATGGAGATGTGAAAATGACGGAGGACCCCATGAGGCGAATTTTCTCAGGCTGGACTGCTCGCTGATCAAAAACACATTCGGATGGAAGCCCCGCTGGAACGTGGAAACAACAATGGATAATATAGTCCGCTGGAGCAAAGCATATTTTGACGGAGCGGAAGTAGCAGCGGTTATGGACTCCCAGATTGATGAATACCTGTTAAATACTTGACACCCGCTGCAAAAATATATAAAATATCATACGTTCGCTAAGCGCGAATGGAGTAATAATGAAACATCGGGGTGTGGCTCAGTTTGGCTAGAGCGCTACCTTAGGGAGGTAGAGGCCGCAAGTTCGAATCTTGTCACTCCGACTAAGAGAAATAGACCATTTACGGATGGTCTGTTTTTTCTTTTTGTCCGGTCTGTTTTATGTTATACTATTAATCGGTCTTGAATCTGACGGACCAGATCATTTTATTAATCTTATATTTAAGGAGGGGGTAATAATGGCAAATCGTTTCGTACTCAATGAGACATCCTATCATGGAAAGGGCGCTATAGACGCTATAGCTGAGGAGATCAAGGCGCATGGATTTAAGAAGGTATTTCTTGCGTCAGATCCCGATCTTGTAAAGTTCAATGTGACAAAGAAGGTGTCGGACAAGCTCGACGCAGCCGGTATTCCTTATGAGCTTTATTCCAACATCCAGCCCAATCCCACGATCGAGAATGTCCAGACGGGTGTAAAGGCATTTAAGGATTGCGGCGCTGACTGTATCGTGGCAGTAGGCGGCGGATCTTCAATGGATACTTCAAAGGCAATCGGTATAATCATAGCGAATCCCGAGTTTGAGGATGTAAGGAGCCTCGAGGGAGTTGCTCCTACAAAGAACCCGAGCGTTCCGATCATAGCTGTGCCTACGACTGCGGGAACCGCTGCGGAGGTTACTATAAACTATGTCATCACGGATCCGGAGAATAAGAGAAAATTCGTCTGTGTAGATCCTCATGACATCCCGATCATCGCGGTCATTGATCCTGATATGATGTCATCAATGCCCGCAAGCCTCAAGGCTGCTACCGGAATGGATGCGCTCACACACGCAATAGAGGGATATATCACAAAGGGCGCATGGGAGCTTTCTGATATGTTCCATATCAAGGCTATCGAGATAATCGCAAGGAGTCTGAGGGCTTCCGTTAAAGGCGAGGCTGAGGGAGAAGAAGGCATGGCTCTCGGTCAGTATGTTGCAGGAATGGGCTTCTCAAACGTAGGTCTTGGTATCGATCATGCCATGGCTCATACGCTTTCAGCTTATTACAATATGCCTCATGGAAAGGCATGCGCTACCCTGCTTCCCACAGTCATGGAGTACAATGCTGATGCCACCGGTGAGAAGTATCGTGAGATAGCAAGGGCAATGGGAGTTGCGAATGTTGACTCCATGTCTCAGGACGAGTACAGGAAGGCAGCCTGTGACGCGGTTAAGCAGCTTGCGTCGGATGTAGGTATCGAGTGCTCTCTTAAAGGCATAGTTCCCGAGGCGGATCTTGATTCTCTTACAAGCGATGCGCTGAAGGATGCCTGTGCTCCCGGCAATCCTAAGGACGCGACATTTGATGATGTTAAGAAGATGTTCCAGTCGCTGATGTAATGAAAAAAAACATAAAGATGATCCTGCTGCTTATAGGTATAGTAGCCGTGGTTGCGTTTGACCTGTGGCTCTGGCTCTATATAGCGGCTGGGTAAAAAACGATACCCCGGACACACCTCCGGGGTATTTGTTTTTCTGATCCTCAGCGAGATTTTTCCATGAGCTTGCAAATATGGTATTATAAAGACCATGAGTGATAAGAAATTTTATGCGGTCATAACGTTCATAGTACTTCTTGTCGCATGTTTGCCGCTTTTCACTGTAAACTGCATAGGCGGACACGATATAGCATATCATCTTCTGAGGATAGAAGCGCTTAAGACGGGGATACTCGCGGGACGCCCGTTTCTAAGAGTAAATATGCTCTTTTTTGGAGGCATGGGATATGCCTCGTCTCTTTTCTATCCGGATTTCCTGCTTTATTTTCCCGCGCTGCTCAGGGTGTGCGGTGTCAGTATTAATCTATCGTATCACCTGTTTATTGCGCTCTGCATCATACTTGGATTTGCATCCGCTTTTTATTGCGCGAGGCATATATCAAAGAGTGATTATGCAGGACTTGTAACGGCGGTCATCTTTACTCTGTATCAGTATCACATCTATGATATATACACTAGAAGCGCCGCAGGAGAATTTACGGCGGTCATTTTCGTACCGTTCGTTATAGCGGGGCTTTATGATTTTATTTATGAAGACGGGAAAAAGCCGTGGTTTTTAGTGATCGGCATGACCGGAGTACTGCTGTGCCATACGATCACGACAGTGCTTTGCGTGATCCTCTGCATCCTCGCCGTGATAGCGGACATTTCAAGCATAATAAAAAAGCCGGTGAAGCTCCTTAAACTTTTGGGGACGGCCGCGATAACGCTTGCGCTCACGGCGTTTTACTGGATCCCGGTACTTGAGATGATGTCAACAGGGGCGTTCAGCCGGGATTACTATTTTGATACCGCATATGAGGCATCAAAGCTCTGGGAGGTCTTATTTAATGAATATAACCGTATGGGGATAGCGATTTTTATCCTGCTTTTATCCGGACTTCTGATCCGTACCGGAAAAAGCTTCGCGAACCTCTGTGTCATTGCGGCGCTTTTTATCACAGTCTGCGCTACTGGGATATTCCCGTGGGAGAGATTTTCGGGGCTGCTGGGCTTCCTGCAGTTCCCGTGGAGACTTTTTGTCATAACAGGACCGCTGCTGGCCTTTGCGGAGGGAATATATATATGTCAGTTAGCTGAGGAAACGGGCAGGGGCGATGAGGGTTCATATGCGTCCCGCATCATCCTGATTGCAGTCGTCGCTGTAATGCTTACCTCCGCCGTCTGCAATCTCGAGAATAATACCGAGAAATACTATTCGTATTCAAATGATTATTTTGAATATACGCCATTCACGGCAGAGGTGATAGGCGGGGAGTGGCTTCCGGCAGCCGCTTCTGACAGAGACGCACTGATAGAAGCGGCAGATAAAGCATTCACGGATTCAAATAAAGAGCTCGGGATACAAAGATCAAAAAACGAGATCTATATAGATGAAGTTCCCCCGGATGCAGAGTATATAGACGTTCCTTTCATATATTATATAGGCTATGCGGCAGAAAACGTTGAAACCCGTGGAAGCCTTGCCTTGTCTGGGGAAGGAAAAAACGGACGCGTAAGGGTATATACGGATGGGGCTAGTAGCATACGTGTTTATTATAAAGGAACTGTGTTGCAGCATATGGCCGATGCGGTATCAACAGGAACGGTCATCGGCATCCTGATTTATTTCCTTATGCCCGTTGTACGAAAAAAGAGAGAAGGGAAAGCGGACAGATGAGAGACAGGCTTGCTATATTTGATATGGACGGAACCCTGATAGACACATGTATGGTTAATTTCAAGTCGTATCAGGCGGCGCTTGCGGAAGAAAACATAGATCTTACATATGAGTATTTTAAAAAAGAATGCTTCGGTAAAG